>NZ_CABSQF010000073.1:0-12029 GCF_902479695.1 uncultured Phyllobacterium sp.
AGCTGCAGCGTCCCGCCCTGGCGCCCTTCATACTGAATGCCGGTGGTGTCGCGCAGCGCCTTCAGGCAGTCGCGGCTGTACTCCGCCAGGCGCACCATACGGCCTTTGTTCTCCATATAGTGGCGGGGGGCGCCGGTGCGCCGCCCCCTCCACACCCCCCTCCACCGGGAAGAAGGGCCGGCCAAACCCCTCCCCCCCCGCGCCCGGCGCGGTAATTCGCGGCTCCGCCCCCCCCACTGTCCCCGCCCTCCCCGCAAACCCCTTGGCGGCGGTTGCTGGTCCGTCCGCCCCTGGAACACCCATTCGTTGATCAGGGACTGCATCTGCACCGGGCTGAGATTGTCGCTGCACCAGTTCGTCGGCGCGGCAGAGGGCAAGTTCATGGATTCTTCCGTCGATGCGCACCAGCGCTTCGCGCAACTCTTCCGGGCTCAGCATGAGCACGGACCGCTGCTGTTCAACGCGTTTGTCCTGCATGTCGCTGAGGCGCTCCATGGTGCGGGCAAGCTGCGCGAGGGCATCCAGCCGTGTCTTCGCCGTCGCCGTCTCGTCTCCCAGTTGCAGTTGCTCCAGTTCCTTGCGCAAAAGCGCCATGAGATCGTGAATGAGGGTAATTTCCGTGTTCTGGCATTCCAGATATGCAAGCGTCAGCCCGTCATCGAGGACGCGCTGCTCGAACTCCGTCCGGCCGATGCCGAACACCGGCGCCATTGCATCGGCGGAAATCCCGTAGTGCCGGCAAAGATCATAGGCGTGCCGGCGGCACAGCGCGCTCTCGCCGCGCTCCATCATTGTCATGGCCAATTCCCGGAAGATCAGATCGCCCGCCACCGGAATGATCCGGGCACATTTCTGACGATAACCAGACCCTACACAAGTCCCGTCACGCAGTCAAGGACTATTTTCCTAAATATGATTATTTTCTTTCAATGCCCCCGCCGTCAGGCGGATGCCTTCCTCCAGCCGAGCGCCAGCAGCCCTGCCCCGATCATCAGCGAACCGCCGGTGCGGTTGACCGCGCGCTGCACCCTCGGCTTACGGATGGTCTGGCGCGCCATGGAGGCCATCAGCGCATAGGTTCCGGCATTGAGCGTTGCCAGCACCAGGAACGTCGTCTCGAAGATCAGCATCTGGGTGAAGACCGGCCGTGCCGTGTCGAGGAACTGCGGCAGGAACGCCACGAAAAAGATGATGCTCTTGGGGTTCAGCGCCGTCACCACATAGGTGTGCAGGAAGATGCGCAGCGCACTGTCCTTGCTCTCCTGCGCTTCGCCTGCGTCGGCGGTGTCCGCCACCGGGGCGCGCCACAGCTTGATGCCGAGATAGATCAGATAGGCCGCGCCGATCCACTTGAGCACCGTGAAGATCGCGGCGGAGGCGGCAAGCAAGGCGCCGAGCCCCAGCATCGATGCGGTCATGGCGGTGAAATCGCCCAGCGCCACACCCGCAACGGTTGCAGCGGCAAAGCGGCGGCCATGGCCAAGCGCATAGGAAATGACCAGCAGGATGGTCGGGCCGGGAATGGCCAGAAGGATTGCCGATGCCGCAACAAATGCCAGCCAGTGTTCGATGGACATGCTCTTTCGCTCCCGCCAAAAACCACAGCAATCCATCACCGGAACACAATTGCAAGTGGAATTTTTGCCGCCCCGGACTCCATCAAATCTCGGTGTTGACGGTTGCGCCCCTTGTCGCCCGATCAGAAAAAGAGTTAAATTTTTCCTTGAGATAGAAAGGGACGAAACGGACTGCCGCGGTCTTATAACGGCCATCATAAGAAGCTGTTAAGCGTAATCGGCTACATCATATCTTCGCGCGCGATGTGGCTGACGACAGGCAGACAAGAGATTGGCATGATGAACGAGCCTCGGGCCAAAAATACTCTGGCCAAGAAGAAACGCAAGCGATTCAAGGTCTCGCCTCTGCTTGGACTTGATGCCTGGATCGATTCGTCGCTGTACGAGCTGCGTTTCCGCCTCGCCGAATTCTGGGAAGACACCACCATCTTCTTCCGCCGCTTCCATGTATCGGGCTGGCGGCGCGGCGTGGTCGAGCTCCTCAGCGAAGGTTTTACCTGGGGCACCGCTGGCTCCGTGGTCATGCTGACGCTCGCCATTCCCGCCTTCCATGACACGGAAAAGAACTGGCGCACGCGCGACGATTTCGCCGTCACCTTCCTCGACCGTTACGGCAACGAGATCGGCCAGCGCGGTATCCTGCACCGCAGCGCCGTGCCCATCGACGAATTGCCGGACCATGTGATCAAGGCGGTTCTGGCCACGGAGGACCGCCGCTTCTTCGACCATTTCGGCATTGATTTCCTTGGTCTTTCCCGCGCCATGACGGAAAACCTGCGTGCCAATTCCGTGGTCCAGGGCGGCTCCACCATCACCCAGCAGCTGGCAAAAAACCTGTTCCTGACCAATGAGCGCAGCCTCGACCGCAAGATCAAGGAGGCGTTCCTGGCGTTGTGGCTGGAATCCAACCTGTCGAAAAAGGAAATCCTGCAGACCTATCTCGACCGCGCCTATATGGGTGGCGGCACGTTCGGCATCGCCGCGGCCTCGGAATTCTATTTCGGCAAGAGCGTCAAGGATGTGAACCTCGCCGAAGCGGCCATGCTCGCCGGCCTGTTCAAGGCCCCGGCCAAATATGCGCCGCATGTCAACCTGCCTGCCGCCCGCGCCCGCGCCAATGTGGTCTTGAGCAATCTCGTGCAGGGCGGGCTGATGACCGAAGGCCAGGTGGTGGGTGCCCGGCGCAATCCGGCGACAGTCGTCGATCGTGCCCGCTCGGAAAGCCCGGATTATTTCCTCGACTGGGCTTTTGACGAGATCCGCCGCGTCGGCCAGAAACTGCCGTCGCACACCCTCGTCGTGCGCACCACGCTCGATACCGGCATCCAGAAGGCGGCGGAGGAATCGGCGGAATATCACCTGCGCCAGTTCGGCAAGGAATACCATGTGACGCAGGCGGCCATCGTCGTCCTGGAAACCAACGGCGCGGTGCGCGCCATCGTCGGCGGGCGCGACTATGGCGAAAGCCAGTTCAACCGCGCCACGGCGGCGCTGCGCCAGGCCGGTTCCTCGTTCAAGCCCTATGTCTATGCCGCCGCCATGGAAAAGGGCATGACGCCGAAAACCATGATTTCGGGCGGCGCCGTGTCCTGGGGCAACTGGTCGCCGCAGAACTATTCGCGGCAATATCTCGGCCAGATCGACCTGACGACGGCCCTCGTCAAATCCATCAACACGGTGCCGGTGCGCCTCGCCAAGGATTATCTGACGACGGCGCCCATCGTGGCGCTGGCGAAAGCCATGGGCGTGGAATCGGTGATCAGCCCGCACAAGACCATGGTGCTCGGCACCTCGGGCATGACGGTCATGGATCAGGCGACGGGCTACAACACCTTTGCCACCGGCGGTCTTGCCGGCGTGCGCCATGCCTTCACCCAGGTGAGCGACCAGAACGGCAAGCTCCTGTGGGACTGGAAGACCGATGGGAACAAGCCGCACCGGGCGCTGACGGAAAAGGCGGCGTTCAACATGAACATCATGCTCAGCCAGGTGCCGGAATGGGGCACGGGACGGCGCGCCGCCCTGCCGATGACGCGCGTGGCGGGCAAGACAGGCACGACCCAGAGTTACCGCGATGCCTGGTTCGTCGGCTTCACCGGCAATTACACCGCCGCCGTCTGGTTCGGTAACGACAACTTTACCCCGACCAAGGAGCTGACCGGCGGCATCCTGCCGGCGATGACCTGGCAGCGTTTCATGAACTACGCCCACCAGAACATCGACCTGAAGCCCATTCCCGGCATCGATCCGGCGATGCCGAAGCAGGACAAGGTGGCGGCCGCCAAACCGGCCACGGCGGATGAGGAAGCGCTGAAGGCAGCCGAGCGCCCGCGCGTGCTCTCCAATGCCACCGTCACGTCCCTGCGTGAAATCGGCCAGGCGCTGAAGGAAGCGCCGGCACTGAAACTGCCTGACGTGCCGACGAAAATCTCCGCCCGCTAGCGCCGTTTGCATCGATGCCGTGCGTGGTTCGACAAGCTCACCATGAGGAACGCGGGGGATTGCAGGGAGTTAGCTTTTGCAACGGTTGTGATTAATCTGGCACCAAACCACCGCCCTCATGGTGAGCTTGTCGAACCACGCACCACATGGTGAGCTTCCTGAGCTTGCCGAAGGGCGAACCACGTACGAACAACCGCGCAGAATACTGATTCGTCCTGCCCCGCGCGCGGCGGAGATTCCGTGCTGGGTTGTACTTCCAACGGTGACTTTGAGTCGGCGCAGAAATACACTCAAGGTTGTATTGCAGTATTATGTACAATTTCTAATGTATAAAATGCGCAATATATTGGGCTAAAGTACTATACATAAATGGAAATTCGTGGGTTGAAATCCTGTGTCTTCTGGTTATCGTTAAGAAGATAAATATACTATTACGCGAGTAGCGTTGTATCGACATTCATTTTTAAACATTGATTTTGAACCATACCTTTAGGAGAAATGATGAAAGTTTTCATCCCCGTTATTGCTGCGTCCACCCTGCTTGCCTCCACCGTTTCCGGCTGGTCTGCTGAGCCGGCGACCGGCACTCTCGAAGTAACGATAACAATCGGTGAGCAATGTAAGGTCAATCCCGGCGGTAATGCCTCTCTTGATTTTGGAAAGTATGGAAGTCTGGATCGAGATATCGACAAAGCGACTGTGAAAGAGGGCATAGGTTCCATCCAGGTCCAATGCACCAAAGACATACCCTACACAATTGCGCTTGACGCCGGCAAACATTCAATATTTGGCGATAATGTTAATGATCGACACATGCTCTTGGTGAGCACGGATAACCCTGGTGAAGAGATCAAGTATAACTTATTCTCGGACGAAGCCCACACCCGGGTGTGGGGGAATACCCCATCGTCCAATGGTAACTCTGGCGATGTTGTTTCTGCAAAAGCAACTGGCGATGTACAGTCTCATCAAGTTTTCGGACGCGTCGAGGGACGTTCAAATCTCATGCCAGGGGTATACAAAGATACGGTTACCGTATCGGTTTCTTTCTGATTTTCCCAACATTTTCTGAGTCACCCGCACTTGATAGCTTTGCGAAAGCTACGTGCTATCAAGTGCTATTCTGAAATACTTCTTTAGGAGCAACAATGAAAATTGTTATCCCCACTTTTGCCCTTTCCGCACTCATAGCATCCAGTGTTTCCTGTTGGTCGTCATCCATCGCGCCAGGCAATCTCGAAGTCAACGTGGAACTTCGCGCCGAATGCAGCGTTGATGTCGGCGGCGGCGTTCTCGATTTTGGAAACCATGACAGAGTGAACGAAGATATCAAGATCCAGGGTTCCATTCAGGTCCAATGCAATAACTTGACCCGTTACAGCATTAGCCTCAACAATGGTCGCAATTACAATAATGAGGGCACCGAAAATCTTGATACGGGTCGCAAGATGAAAAGTGATAGCGGGTCGCTGATTGCCTATGAATTATATACGGACGCGGGGTACAACACAATTTGGGGGGAGACTGAGGAGAAGACGACCGTTACCGCTCGCGTGCCTAGACCTCCTACATTTGACCCTCGACGTATTCAAGAATCGTACATAAATGAAAACAGTATCAACAAGAGACGCTCCGTCTCCGTCAAAGAGAGCGCAGACGGCAGAGTGCAGTCGATTCCGATTTATGGTCGCGTCCTGAAGTCCGATGCATTGTCTGCCCTCCCCGGCAGATATTCCGACACTGTGACGGTGACGGTTAGTTACTGATTGGATCACCGGCAACAGTTCGCGGGACCAGTTCGTAGTTGGCCTCGCCATTCCGATACTAAACTATCGCTTGGCCCGCCCGGCCGAAAATCGCGCAGACCTGCTTTTTCAACGATCCTCCTCTATACAAATTTATTTATATTTTTCAAATGTTTATACTGGATTTTTTATGATTTTTCACCACTCCGCGAAGCTGCTCTTCGCAATAGCCTCCGTTACCTCGATGCTGGCTTTCAACAACACCGCCCTTGCAGCGCCGCTGCAGGTCTCGCCTGTCTCCGTCGATCTCACCGCCCCCGGCCAGACGTCCACCGTCAATCTGCGCAATGAGGGCGACCGTCCCGTCAATGTCCAGGTCCGGGTGTTTTCCTGGACCCAGGTGAACGGCGAAGACAAACTCACGCCAAGCCGGGATGTGGTCGCCAGCCCGCCCGCCGCGACACTGCAGCCCGGCACCACTTATACGATCCGCATTGCCCGCATCGCCCCGCCGCTGAAAGCGGGCGAGGAAACCTACCGGCTGCTGATCGACCAGCTGCCCGAGGTCAATATACGCCGCCCGTCAAGCGCGGTGGATCTGGCCATCCGCTATTCCATCCCGATCTTTTTCGCCGAAAGGGCCGCCGGTGCCGAGCTGCAATGGAATGTCAGCCGCTCCGGTAAGACCCTGATTGCCGAGGCCACCAATGTGGGCAATCGCCATGCCAAGATCGCCGGTCTCGCGGTCGCCTCCAAGGCCGGTACGGTTTCCTTCGGCGAAGGGCTGAATGGCTATGTCCTGCCCGGCTCGACCCGGCGCTGGATCGTCAGTGCGGGTGCGCAGCGCATCCAGCCTGGCGCCAGCGTCAATGTTACGGCCAAGGGGGATGACTATGCGGTCAATCAGACAGTTGTCGTCACGCCTTGATCTGCGCCTTGCCTGCATCGGACTGTGTCTGGCCGGAACCCTATCCCCCGTTCCGGCGCAGGAGGCACCGCCGATCACGCCGGAACTGCCCGTGTCCGGGCAGGAGCTTCTGCTTGGCGTCAAGGTGAATGACAATGGGTCGCGCGTGCTCGCCCGCTTCCGCCATCTGCCCGACGGCAAACTGGCGGCGACACCGGATGAACTGCGCAAGGCCGGTTTCAGGCCGGAGCGCGGCGTCGCGGACAAGGATGGTTTCATTCCGCTCGACAGCCTGCCCGGCGTGGCATGGGAATATAACGATGTCGATCAGATGATCGCCTTCACCGCGCCGGATCAGGCGCGCGAACCGACGACGGTCGATCTCGGCAGCGAGAGCGAGCCCATCGATTTTTCCGCGGTCCGTTCGGATTTCGGGCTGGTCACGAATTACACCCTCTACGCCACATCGGGCTCCAACTGGCATGGCGACAGCTTTGACGGCAGTCTGAGCGGCAGCGCCGAGTCGCGGCTGCTGACGCCCTTCGGCACATTGTCGACGAGCGGTCTCGGCCGGATGAACCCCTTCGATGCGGGACACTATGACATTGCCCGGCTGGACAGTGCCTGGCGCTATGTCGATCCGAAGCGCATGCTGACCTACCAGATCGGCGATACCGTTTCGGGCGCGCTGTCATGGACGTCGTCCTACCGGCTGGGCGGCCTGCAGATCAGGCGCAACTTTGGCATCCGCCCGGATCTGGTCACCACGCCCGTCCCCAGTCTCACCGGCAGCGCCTCGGTGCCCTCGACGCTCGATCTCTATCTCAACAACATGAAGGTCTATTCCGGCGATGTGCCGTCCGGGCCGTTCGACTTCAGCGGCCTGCCTTTCCTCGGCGGCGGCGGCGATGCGCGCATTGTCATGAAGGACGCGCTCGGCCGCGAATCCGTGATCCAGCGCTCCTATTTCTTTGCCCCCGGCATGCTGCGCAAGGGTTATGTGGATTATTCCGCCGAAGTCGGCTTGCCGCGCCTCGGCTACGGTTATGACTCCTTCAACTATGCCAGCGATATCGCCGCCTCCGGCAGCATCCGTTATGGTCTCACCAACTGGCTCACCCTCGAAGGACATGCGGAAGGCATCCGCAATCTGGTCAATACCGGTGCAGGTTTTGCCGCAAGCCTCGGCCCCTACGGGTCCGTCAATGCCTCGGTTGCGGCAAGCCGTTATGAAGGCGCGCTCGGCGAGAAGATTTCCGCCTATTATCAGGTCTCCCGCAACGGCTATTCCTTCTATGTCGGCGGCGACCGCATGATCGGCGATTACAATGATGTCGGTCTGGTGGCTGACCGGCGCAACGATTACGAAACACCGGTTTCCGCCCGCAGCCGTCAGGTCGACCGTGTCGGCGTCTCCTTTCCGCTCGGTTTCGATCCCTCCTCGCTCAGCCTCGGCTTTTCACGCATTCACGGCGCCGGGCGTGACAGCGATTCCAGCCTTCTCAATGCGTCCTGGTCGCGCACGGTCTTCGACAAGGTCTCGCTCTATGTCACCGGCTATGGCGATCTCGGCCGCGGTGGGGATTTCGGTGTCTATGCCGGCCTGTCCATGCCCATCGGCAAGGACATGACCGCCTCCGCCAGTCTCTCGCGCAATGGCGATCACATCGGCGTCGATACCAGCCTGTCGCGTTCCTCCGGGCTCGAGGAAGGCGCTGTCGGCTGGACCATACGGGACCATGAGGGCGGTGACGGCAACAGCGCCCGCTCGGTCAGCGCCAATTACCGCACCCGGCTGGCGCAGCTTTCGGGCTCCGTCGAGCAATCGGGCGATCAGGGCCGCGTGACAGGCACCATCGAGGGTTCCGTCGTTGCCGCCGGCGGCGGCGTATTCCTGGCCAATCGTGTCGACGATGCCTTCGCCGTGGTCAAGGCGGGAGGTCCGAATGTCGATGTCTCGGTCAACAGCCGCCGTGTCGCCAGGACGAATTCCCGTGGACGTGCCCTCGTTCCCTCGCTGGATTCCTATCGGCGAAACCGCATTTCCATCGACCCCGCCAACCTGTCCTTCGATCTGCAGCCGGACCAGACCGAGGCGGTTGTCATCCCCGCTGACCGTTCCGGCGCCGTGGTCGATTTCGGTGTCAGCAAAGTCGATGCCGCCATCGTCAACCTGACGGGGCCGGATGGCAAGGCCGTGCCGCTCGGCGCGGCGGTGCAGCTGGACGGGTCCAGCCAGTCCACCGTTGCCGGCTATGACGGCCGCACCTACCTGACCGGACTTTCCGGGCGCAACAGCATCACCGTCACCCTGCCTGAAAACGCCGGCACCTGTCATGCCACGTTCGATTATGCGGCCAAACCCGGTGCACAGCCGGAAATCGGGCCGATCCCATGCCGCTAGAAAGAGGAAGTTCAATGCCCAGTCCAAGCCCTGCCCGCCGCGAGCCTGCGATTCTGGCGAGAGCCTTGGGCATGATAATTCGGCGTCGATGGTTTCTCGCCCTGTCGGTCCTGACTGTCCTGGTGTCGATATCACCAGCGTCCGCACAGGTCTGTGTGGTGAAAAGTATGGAATCGCTTGGAACCGTAAAAATAGCAGATTTGATATCAAACGCCTCGACTTCTCCCTCCACCACGGCCAAAATCGCCTATGAATGCCCTCAGGAGGTGCTTGATACGGGGGGCGTGATTTGCGCCTATATCGAAGGCAACAACAACAACCGCAATGTGTTTTACCAAGGACAACCCGAGAAGGATTCCAGCCTCGCATGGGAGGGGAAATTCAAGTCACCCGACTCCGATCAAGATAACGTAGGAGCAGTGAAATTAAAGAAAGGATCACGCATCCTCGAGGGCAGCATGCATTTGACGGCTACCTACTTGCCCCGTGCGAACCAAAGTGGAGTACGGGCAGGAATATATACGTCGACGTATAACCTAGTCAGTGTTACTTACAATGATAATACGGGGGAGCCCGACTGTCATGACCTATCTAAGATTAAGGCTGACTCGAGGCGCGTTACAACGCCATTCCAGTTACAAGCCGAGGTCCTGACATCCTGCCAGCTCGAGAACAAGGGCGAAAAGGCGGAAAAGTTCGATACGATTGATTTCGGCACAAGAGGCTCCTTTGACGCTGCATCAGCTTCGAACGGCACAATCAGCGCGACAAGCCAAATCGACGTGCGCTGCACCTATCAAACGCCCTATACACTTGAGCTCGGCAATGGTGAAAACTACGATGGCAGCACGCGGCGCATGAAAAATGAAAAAAACGGTAACTTCTTAGCCTATCAGCTGTTTGACAAGACCGCGTCGGACGTGTCTTCGCCCTGGAGCACCCTTACCGGGAATGGCAACACGGTCAATGCGGTCAACGCATACAAGGTCGAAGGTCGGTTGACCACACCCATCGCCGTCGCACCCGCTGCGGGCGAATACAAAGACACGATTGTCGTGAAGCTCACCTTCTAGGCATGCAAATTGCGAGCGGGCATGGGCGTAATTATCGGCACCACCTTGCCTCACCGCACATTTCGCGTGTAGTCATCGTACATGCTTCGAAATGTGTTTCTTGCCCTCATCGCTCTTGTCATTGCCGTCGGCGGCGGCACGCTGAGCGCATGGTATGCGGTCAACCGCTTCGACGGTTTCGGCACGCTGACCATCGGGCAATGGACCGGTTATCCCGATGCGGGCACGCCGCAGTCCGACCCCTATGCCAAGGCGCGCGCCGCGCGCGAGGGCGCGTTTCCGCTGGGTAGCGCCGAGGGCCTGGCCTTCTACGCCTACCGTGACGACCAGGGGCAGACGCTCAATCGCCAGTGCACCTACCGCATGGCCGGCAACAGTCCCAATTCGCGCTTCTGGACGCTTTATGCGGCGGATCTGGCGCTGATTCCGCTCGATCCCGGTGTGGACCGGCCGCCGGCCCTGCACTCGCGCCAGATTTTCCGCGGCGACAACGGCGCATTCATCGTTGCCGTCTCGCCCAAGGCCCAGGCCGGCAACTGGCTGGCAACGGCCGGCTCCGGCCGCATGGTGCTGGTGATGACGCTCTACGATACGCCGGTCGGCGGCAATTCCGGCCTGGTCGACATGACCTTCCCGGCGGTGAAAAAGGTGCGCTGCGATGGGTAGACTGATCCGCGCCCTGCTCTTCGGCCTTGTCGGCGCCGGCATCGTGCATGTGGCCGTGGTGCTGCTTGTGCCGCTCTATTCCGACCGCAATGCCTGGTCGCGCATCTCGGATTATGGCGAAGACTGGGCCTTCCATCCCGTGCTGCGGCAGGCGACGGCGCAGACCGTGCCGCTGGCGCTCGATCCGCTGTTCGAAGCGGTCGCATGCCGCTTCGACATCACCGACCTTCCCGCCCGCATCACCGGCGTCGGCACCGCGCCCTACTGGTCGATTTCCGTCTATGACCGGCAGGGCGAGAACATCTATTCGATCAATGACCGCACCGCCATTGCCGACCAGCTCGATCTCGTCATTGCCCGGCCCCTGCAGATGATCGAACTCAACAAGACCAAGCCGGTATCGGCGGCCAATTCCGTGCTGATCGAGGCGGACATGAACGAAGGCTTTGTCGTCGTGCGCGGCTTTGTGCCCGACCAGTCCTGGAAAGCCCAGGTCGACGCCTTTCTGAAAAGCGCCAACTGCGCGCCACTGCTCTGACAATCAGTCGAGCAGGCCTTCCAGTCCCCTCTGCGCCTTTGTCGCCGCGAACTGCTGGATATCGTAGGTCGCGAGTTTCTTCACCCAGAACGGGTCTTCAGCCAGAATGGCGCGCAGCGCCTCCTCGCTCTCGCTCCTCGCCAGAATCACCCCGCCAGTGCGCGGCACCTTGCGGCCCGATGCGAGAAAGGTTCCCGTCGCATAATGGCGGTCGAGAAAAGCGATGTGCTCGGCAGCGGCCGCATCGAGCGCGTCGAGCGGCGCAACATAATTCAGCGAAACGATGTACATGGGAGAACTCCGGCGGGGATGATCGTACCCCTGTCATATAGACGTGCGAGCCCTCGGACAAAACCGGTGTGGCGTCAAAAAGCGGTGATCACGGGCGATTGCAAACCCGTGCGCCGCGGTTAACCTGCGCCCGTCCCAACAGCCCGCTGGAGAAAGCGCCCATGAAACGTCTCGTCCCTGCCGCAACCGCCGCCCTTCTCGCCCTCACCGTTGCACTGCCCGCCCGCGCCTTCGATCCGCAGAATGCCGAGCGCATAAAAACCCTCGTCGACACCGGCATGCAGTATTACTGGTCGGGCGGCGACGTCAAAAAGGCGGAAGCCGAGATTTTCAAGGGCATCACCCTGCATGGCCGCTACGACGTGGTGGAGCAATCCTTCGCCGAG
>NZ_CABSQF010000074.1:0-11907 GCF_902479695.1 uncultured Phyllobacterium sp.
CGGAAATGCTGGCCGAGCTGATGCGCTTCCATCAGCTCGGGGTTGTCGCGCTTGATCGCGCTGGACACCACCACGCAGTCGGCGCCGAGCACGTTGGCCGCGGCGTGGCCGCGGTGCACGGTCGCGCCCATCGACGCCAGGCGCCGGGTCACCGCGTTGTCGGCCATGTCCGAACCCGACACCTGGTAGCCCAGGGTGCACATGACTTCGGCGATGCCGCTCATGCCGGTGCCGCCGATGCCGACGAAGTGCACGCGCGGGAACGCCTTGGCCAGGTCGCCGGTGTGTTGCAGACGGCGGCGCAGGGCGGTGCTCATGGCGTGATGTCCGAAGTTGGAAGGTTGGAACGCATGCTTGGGGAATGGGTTTGCAAACGGGTCATGTCGCGCGCGCCTGAAGGGGCGCGCAGAGTAATCAGCCCGAGTGAAGCGGCGGCGAAGACGCGCGCGCGGATGACGCCAATCCGCTCGCTGCGCTGGCGCTGGGCAGGCTTCATCGCGCCGCCTCCAGCACCGCATCGGCGACGCGCTCGGCCGCGTCGGGCTTGGCGATCGCGCGCGCCGCTTCGGCCATCTGCCGCAGCACGCCGCGTTCGGCCAGCCCGAAGGAAAACATCAGGACGAAGGACAGCGCAACCAGACCGGCCCCCGCCCCCATGGACGGCTGCCCATCGGCGAGCGGCCCGAACAGGCTTTCGCTGATCGCCCAGCTCCAGCCGGTGAAACCGATGGCAAGCCCCTGCAGAACCAGAAAGACAATGCCGGCAGCCCCCGCCCCGATGAGCAGATTGGCACGCAGCGGCGAAACCCGGAACGCCCGTGCAGCCAGTCCCAGCACGAACAACAGCGCGATGATGGCCAGCGACCAGCGGCCATGGCTGGCGATCTGCACAAGGCCGGGCGCTTCCGCCGAACCGGACGGGAATTTGCCCAGCCAGCCAAGGCCGTAGAATCCGCTTTCGATCCTGTACCACGGCACAAGGGCAAACCCGGCAAGGCCTATACCGAGAGCAATGTTCAATCTCCGGTCGCTACGTTCCATTGTGCTACCCAATACTGTCTTCAATGATGGAAATGGCTGGCGTGCCCGCATGGAAATACCGGGCACGCGAAACTGCTGAACTCAGATCAATTGGCGCTTGCGCCGATTTCCTTGTCCCAGCGGTCAAGCAGTTCCTTGCGCTTGGCCGGATCGCCATAGGTCTTGAAGTCATATTCGATGAGCTTGATGTCTTCGAACTTCGGCGCTTCCGGCGGAACGACCGCCGCCTTGTTCGATGGCAGCTGGAAGGATTTCGCTTCCTTCATGTGCGACTGCACGTCGGCAGACAGTGCCCAGTCATACCATTTCTTCGCTGCATCGAGATTGCGCGCGCCCTTGACGATCGACATGGAGCCGATTTCGTAGCCCGTGCCTTCGCATGGCGCGACGGTTTTCACCGGGAAGCCTTCGACCGTCTGGGCCACCGAGTCATGCATGAAGACGATACCGAGCGCCGTTTCACCGCGCGCCGCGGCCTTCACCGGTGCGGAACCGGACTTCGTATATTGCGAGACATTGGCATTGAGCTTCTTCAGATAGTCATAGGCCTTGTCCTCGCCCATGATCTGCACCAGCGATGCGAGCGCCGTATAGGCTGTTCCCGACGAGTTCGGATTGGCCATCTGGATTTCGCCCTTGTAGGACGGATCGAGCAGATCGGCCCAGCACTTGGCTTCCTTCATGCCCTTTTTCTTGACGATATCGGTGTTGTAGCCCCATCCCAGCGCCCCGGCATAGACGCCGACGGTCTTGTAGCCGGAACTTTCCGCCTGCTTCTTGGCCCAGTCCTGCAACTGGTCGAGCAGCGGCGATTTGTATTCCTGGGTCAGGCCTTCCGATGCGGCCTGCAGATGCGGATCGCCCGTGCCCGCCCACCAGATATCGGTCTTGGGGTTGCGCGCCTCGGCGCGGATTTTTGCATAGGTTTCGCCCGATGACAGGCGCACCATGTTGACCTGAATGCCCGTATCCTTCTCAAACATGCCCTTCATCAGCTCGCAGATGACGACATCCGCCGAGCAGATCAGATTGAGATTGTCCGCCGCACGCGCCTCCATCGGCATCATCTGGATACCGGCAGCAAAAGCAGCAGCAATGGCAAAGACTGAACGCATGAATTTCTCCTCCCTGAAAAAACGGCACCTCCATGCCGCTGCTTGTTTTGCAAGCGTGTGCAAAAGTTTCACATGCGAACAGTTCATGTCAAGCCGGCTTATTGATTTTGTCCGATTAAATTTGAATATGCTTGCCTTGCGGAGAAGAGCAATCGTGTGCAATCTATGGAAAAACCGAATGTTGCCCGGGCGGAAATCTCGTTGAACAAATCATTCATCAGCGCCGAAGACGTTGCAAAAAGAGCCGGTGTGTCGCGCTCGGCGGTTTCACGCACGTTCACCCCCGGCGCCAGCGTGTCCGACGAGACGCGCCGGCGCGTCATCGAAGCGGCGGATGCGCTCGGCTATCACGTCAACCAGCTTGCCCGCGGCCTGATGCGCAGCGAAAGCGGCATCGTTTGTCTCGTTGCCTCGGAAATGGACACGCCCTATCGCGCCCGGCTGGTGCGGGAACTGTCCCATGCGCTGCAGAAGGCCGGCAAGGTCTGCATGATCATCAACACCGACCGCTCTGACGGCAGCGTCGATGCCGCCCTGCGGCAGACGCTCAATTACCGGGCGGACGCGTCGATCCTGCTCTCCGGCCTCCCCGACAAGGCGATCACCAAACTCTGCCTCGACAGCGGGCAGCGCATTGTCCTGATCAACCGGGATGACGAGATCGAAGGGCCGTTCCGCATCAATCTCGATGACGGGCGCGCCGCGCGGGCAGCCGTCCATGCCTTCCTGCGTGCCGGCTGCCGCCGTCTGGCCTTTGCCAATTCGGCCGTCGGCACGCCAAGCCTGATGGCGCGCGAACATGGGTTCATTGCCGCCGCCGCCGAATTCGGGCTGGAGGTGACGGTGATCCGCCATGGCAACACGGTCTATGAGAGCGGGCAGCACATTGCCCGGATGCTGTTCACCGAGCCGACCCGGCCCGATGCGGTGTTCTGCGTCAACGATCTCATGGCGTTCGGGCTGATGGACAGCGCACGCCACGATTTCGGCCTGCGCATTCCGGACGAGCTTTGCGTCACCGGTTTCGACGACATCCCCCAGGCCGACTGGTCGTCCTACGCGCTGACAACATTTGCCCAGCCGGTCGAGGACATCGTCAGAACCAGTGTGGAGTGGCTGACCAATGACGCCGACGAGTCCGGATTGGACAACCGCTCCGTCAGCCTGCACGCATCGATGGTCTGGCGCAAAACCATCCGCACGCCGGGCCGATAGAGCCGGCCTAATCCGTGGAAAAACTGCCCCAGACACGCACCCTGCCGCGTCCCGCGCGCTTTGCTTCGTAGAGAGCCCGGTCTGCCAGGTTCACCAAAGCATCCGCGCCGTCCTGCGTGGCGGCGGGCAACTGTGCAAGCGCGCTGATGCCGATACTGACCGATGTCCGGCCAGCCGGAACATCCTCTTGATCCAGATGCAGGCCGGCGACGGCCTCCAGCAAGGTCGTGGCAATGTCCGCCGCCTCATCGATACTGGCGCCCGGCAGCAGCGCCGCAAACTCTTCGCCGCCGAAACGCGCCACAACGCCGGTACCCTTCCCGATCACCTTGCTGAGGACACGCCCCACCTGCACGAGGCACCGGTCCCCGGCCAGATGACCATACACATCATTATAGGCCTTGAAGTAGTCGATATCGATCATCAGCAAGGCCAGCGGCTGCCCGTGATCACTCGCCCGCTCATATTCCCGCTTGAGCAGGCGGCTGAACTTGCGCCGGTTCGGCAGGCTGGTCAGATGATCGCTTTCCGACAGCTTTTTCAGTTTCCGGTTGGCTTCGAGCAATTTCTGCTCCAGCTCCATCCGCAACCGCACGTTTGAGGACAGCTCTTCTTCAATCTGTTTCTGGCTGCTGATGTCGACGCTGGTTGCCAGCAGCCGCAGCGGCGATCCGTCGTGACCATATTCGACGATCTTGCCGCGGCTGAGTATCCACGCTTCACCGCCATTGCCGCGCGGCACCCGGTAAACCGCTTCGAAATGCGGTTTCCGGCCGCTGACAACATCTTCGAATGCCTGGATCGTGCGGGCCTTGTCATCGGGATGCACGATGTCCCACGCCACGTTCTCCGCCGCCGGGCTGGCCGGGTCCAGCCCGAGCAGGGTCCGGTATTGCGGCGAACGCCAGACCCGGTTCGTCGCAATATTCATATCCCATATCCATTGCCCGGCACTCTCGAGCGCATAGGTCGTGCGCTGCTCGATTTCGGCCAATCGCTCGGAAATCTTCGTCATGGTGGTGATATTGGTGTAGGCCACCGAAATTCCCGCCACTTCCCCAAGATCATTGGTCACCGGAGCCGCAGAAATCATCAGCGTTTCAGCCCCCCGCTGCATCGTGTGATCGGGAATGGGCTTTTCCTTCAGGGCAGCGATCAGGCTGGCGCGCAGCAAGGCGGCATGGTCGGGCACCACATCCTCCACCGACCGGCCAACCGCATGATCGCTGCTGACATCAAGCATCCGGGAGAGCTGATCGTTGACCGTGACAAAGATACCGTCGCGATTGAGGTAGCAAAGCCCGACCGGGACCCTGTCATAGACGGCTTCAATCTGGAGCAAGCGGTCGCCACCACGCTCATTCTGGGTGTCGAACGGTGAGTTTCGCGACTTACTCGATGGCATTACGCAATCTTCGCTCCTCTGCATTCACCCACCGCAGTATGTCTACTTTGGCGATGGGAGAGCCGGAGCGTCAAGTTAAATACTGCAATCTAAGGTTAATTATCGTTCAACTGTTCAACCTTGTTACAGGCCGATAAAGCAGTGGGCTAAGCGATCTGGATGCGCTGCTGCTTCTCGAACCGCTTGATCAACCGGTCGCGCTTGAGCCTCGACAGCCGGTACAGCCAGAAAATGCCGTCGAGCTGATCGATCTCGTGCTGCAGGCAAACCGCAAGCAGCCCGTCCGCTTCCTGCGTCTGCGCCGTGCCGGATATATCCTGATAGCGTATGCGGATTGCCGCCGGGCGTTCGACCTCGTCATTCATGCCGGGCATCGACACGCTGCCCTCCATGTTCCTGACCAGCACATCGGATGACCATTCGATCGTCGGATTGACGTAGGACCGCACGCCCTGACCATCCGCAAGCTCGATGACAACAACACGTTTGAGAACACCGATATGCGGCGCGGTTATGCCGATGCCCGGCGCATCGCGCATCGTGTCGAGAAGATCGGCAACGAGGTGCTGCAAACCGTCATCGAATACGGTGACAATGTCTGCCCTCGCCCGCAGATCGGGATGGGGGAATTTCAGAATCCTGCGGATCGTCATATCGATACTCCAGCCGGGCCGCGTGGCAGATCAGCAACGCACCGGCTTCCTGTTGCCTCAAACCGGTGCCTGAATGCAAGCTTGCTTTACAAGCGGCACCCCGCCCGATAATCCACAGGGGAATACTGCGGTCTTCGTTATCCGACGGACTGACCCAACGAGGCTGATGCATGTCCTCCAGCGAAACCGAGATCAAGCAACAGGTTCTGCCCAAGGGCGCGCTGTATATGACGCTGCTGGCTTTGGCCACGACGATTGCCTCGTTCATCGTCATGATGGGCATCACCAGCATCTCGCCGACGAAAGAGATAACCCAGCTCATCATCGCGGCCAACACCGTTTCGATCCTGCTGCTGGTCTACCTGTCCTATGCCACGGTGCGCAAACTCTTCCTGTTCAAGAACAAGGAAAAGCACAATGACCTGCACACCAATATTGCCTTCATCTTTGCACTGATCGCATCGATTCCATCGATCATCGTGGCCTGTTTTTCCCTGATCATCCTCGACAACCGGCTGAACTCCTGGATCAACGTCGACAACAACAAGATCATCGACATGTCCATCAAGGCCGCGCAGTCCTATACCGAGGACAATGCGCAGAACCTTTTGACCACGACCCTGTCCATGGTCATCGAGCTCGACCAGCGGCGCATGCTTTTCAGCCTGGATCGCGGCGCCTTTTCCGACTGGCTGACCTATGATGCCGGCCGCAACAACCTTTTGGGCGCATCGCTGGTCGATTCGAGCGGCACGCCCGTCGTCAGCGCCAGCCTCATCAACGACCATACCTTGCCGCCGGTGCCCCTGTCGGCCCTGCGCGGCGCCGCCGGCGACCGGCCGGTGCTGATCCCGCCGGGCGCCACCAATCTCGTCGGTGCGGTGATCAAGACGCAGGCCCTGCCCGATCTCTACCTCTACACCGTGCGCACGATCGATCCCTCGGCCCTCAACAACATGCGGATCATGACCGACAACAACAGCGAGTACCAATCGCTGGCCAGCAACCGCAAGAACACGCAGATCGCCTATGCGCTGCTTTACATCGAACTGACGCTGCTGCTGCTGCTCACCGCCGTCTGGACGGGCATCGCGGTAGCCAACCGCGTGGTCCAGCCGATCCGCCTGCTGATCGGCGCGGCGGAAGAAGTGGCAACCGGCGATTTCGACGTCTCGGTCCCCGTGCGCGGCTCCGATGGCGACATCGGCTCGCTGTCCCTCACCTTCAACAACATGGTGCAGCAGCTGAAGACCCAGCACAACGACCTGATTTCCGCCAAGGAGCAGATCGACGAGCGCCGGCGTTTTACCGAAGCCGTGCTTTCGGGGGTGACCGCCGGGGTGATCAGCGTCAACACGGAAGGCGACATTGCCGTCATCAACCGGCCGGCGGAGACCATGCTGCTGGGTGATCACGTCTCCACCATCGGCAGCAACCTGACGGAGCTTCTGCCGGAATTCGGCGAAGTGTTCACCACGGCGCGTGACAGCGGCCGCTCCTCGAGCCGCAAGCAGATCGCCATGACCCGCAACGGCGTCGCCCGCTCCTTCAACGTCCAGATCACCCGGGAAGATGCGGACACGCACAACACATCCTACGTGGTGACCGTCGACGACATCACCGATCTGGTGGCCGCGCACCGCTCCTCCGCCTGGGCCGATGTGGCCCGGCGCATCGCCCACGAGATCAAGAATCCGCTGACCCCCATTCAGCTTTCCGCCGAACGGCTGCGCCGCCGCTATGGCAAGGTGATCACCGAGGACCGCGAGGTTTTCGACCAGTGCACCGAGACCATCATCCGGCAGGTCGGGGATATCGGCCGCATGGTGGACGAGTTTTCCGAATTCGCCCGCATGCCCAAGCCGCAACTGGCGGCGACCGACATCCGCGATGTGCTGCGCGATGCATCGTTCCTCGTCGAAATCAGCAACAGCCAGATCAAGTTTGCCCACGAATTCGCCGACGAACCGCTGATCGGCAATTTCGACAGCCGCCTTTTGGGGCAGGCATTCGGCAACATCATCAAGAACGCGTCGGAATCCATCGATGCGGTGCTGCAGTCGGGCGTCATCAGTGAAGGTCATATATTGGTGCGGGCCATGGCTGCCGGTCCCTCCATCGTTGCCGAGGTGCTGGACAACGGCAAGGGCCTGCCGGCTGAGAACCGCCACCAGCTGCTGGAGCCCTACGTGACCACCCGCGAAAAGGGAACGGGACTTGGCCTGGCCATCGTCAAGAAGATTGTCGAGGATCACGGCGGGCAACTGGAAATGCACGACGCACCGGCCAGTTTCCATGCCGGGCGCGGTGCCCTTGTACGAATGGTCTTTCCAAGAGTGGTCGTTTAACGAAAAGTTAACGCAATTTCACGGCTCCGATATCAAATGTGATGATTCTGTGGCGGACAACAAATTGAGCGGCACATCCAAAAGTGTTATTATCTGCTTGCTGTTATCCGGATGGCTGAACACCCGTTCCGCACGCTCCGGCAGCAGGACATGAATCACTCCGAGCAAAAACGATCGTTGGCCATCAGAGTCAGCGGCGGGTGTTCGTGATCCTTGAGAACGCGCCGGATTATCCGGCTACGCTCAACAGGAGGCAGGCGATGCGACACGTTAAGGAAAATGGCGATTTATCCAATTGGATGACATGCTCGGTCATTTTGTTCGGCGCACTGATGGTGACTGCGGTTATCCTTGCAATCTGATCATCCGATAAATATCGCAAATCAATCTCCGGCGATACGCGAGCGAGCGTATCGTCTTTGATTGCTGTTTTGCCGGCGCACCCTTCCACCCAGTGACATCGCACTTGCGGCCGGTGCGATCACCTTCCCGTTACTACCTCTGGTAAGCACCGCTTTTCTGTGCCAACAATCGCATACGCTGCGTTGACTTTGACACCTGTCCCACGGGATGCGGATAACCGAGGAGCGGCCGAATGATAGCCCTGAATATAAACGGCGAAGAGCGCAATGTGGATGTGCCGGAGGATATGCCTCTGCTCTGGGTGCTGCGTGACGTGATTGGCCTGACCGGCACCAAGTTCGGCTGCGGCATTGCCCAGTGCGGCGCCTGCACCGTGCAGCTGGACGGGCGGCCCGTGCGCTCCTGCGTCCTGCCTGTCGCCTCCGTCGGCGCCCGCAAGGTCACGACGATCGAGGCCATCGGCGCAACGCCGGCGGGCAAGAAGATACAGGACGCCTGGCTTGATCTGGAGGTCATCCAGTGCGGCTACTGCCAGTCCGGGCAGATCATGTCTGCCTCGGCCCTGCTCGATCGCAATCCTGACCCCAGCGACCGGGATATCGATGCGGCCATGTCCGGCAATATCTGCCGGTGCGGCACCTATACCCGGATACGAGCGGCGATAAAACAGGCCGCGAAGGCCTGAGGAAATGGAGATAGCCAGCATGAGCAAGCCATCCTCCTTCCCGAAAACAGCCACCTCGCGCCGCGCCTTCCTGCAGGGCGGCGGACTGCTTCTGGGATTTGCATTGTTCGGCGCAGGCATCAAACCAGTGCTTGCGGCGAGCACCGCACAGCCGGTTGACGGCGATGTCACCGCCGCCTTTGCGCCCGATGCCTTCATCCGCATCGGCACGGACGGGCTGATCACCCTCATCCTTCCCAATATCGAAATGGGCCAGGGCACCCATACCGGCGAGGCGACGCTGATTGCCGAGGAACTGGAAGTCAGCCTCGATCAGGTGAAGGCCGTCGATGCGCCGCCGAACGACAAGCTCTACGCCACGGCAGCTTTGGGCGGACAGGCGACCGGCGGCTCCACCTCCATGCGTGCCACGTGGGAACCCCTGCGCAAGGCCGGTGCAACCGCGCGGATGATGCTGGTTGCCGCAGCCGCTGCGGAATGGTCTGTACCCGTGAGCGAATGCGTGGCCAGGCTTGGCGTGGTGACCCACCAGCCAACCGGACGCCAGCTTGCCTATGGCGCGCTTGCCGACGCGGCAGCCAGGCAACCCGTGCCTGCCGAGGTAAAACTGAAGGACCAGAAGGATTTCCAGCTGATCGGCAAGTCGAGCCGCAGGCTGGATACGCCGGGCAAGGTCAACGGCGCCGTGAAATACGGGATCGATATCCGCGTGCCTGACATGAAGGTGGCAACCGTCGCCGCCTGCCCTGTCCTCGGCGGCAAGCTCGGCGACGTCGACGACAAGGCGGCGCGCGCCATTCCCGGCGTGCGCGATGTCGTCCGGCTGGACAACGCCGTCGCCGTGATCGGCGATCATTTCTGGGCAGCCAAGAAGGGCCTTGAAGCGCTCGACATCACCTGGGTCGAAGGGGCGAACGCCAACCTTGCCAGTGCCAACATCATGGCGGCGCTGAAAGCCGCGTCCGAACGCAAGAAGCCGATCATGGCGCGCCAGGAAGGCGATGTGGACGGCAGGATGAAGGCCGCCGTCAAGAAGGTCGAGGCGACCTATGAGCTGCCATTCCTTGCCCATGCCCCGATGGAGCCGATCAACTGTGTCGTGCATGTGCGGCCCGACGAGTGCGAAATCTGGGTCGGCACGCAGGTCCCGGCTATCGCGCAAGGGCTTGCTGCGAAAGTGACCGGCTTTCCGCTGGAGAAAGTCATCCTGCACAATCAGCTCATCGGCGGCGGCTTTGGCCGGCGTCTCGTGGCGGAATCCGTGGCGCAGGCTGTCGCCATCGCCAAGCAGGTGAGCTATCCCGTCAAAGTCATCTGGACCCGCGAAGAGGACATCCAGCACGACCTCTACCGCCCCGCTTATTACGACCGCATAGCCGCGGGGCTCGGTGCCGACGGATTGCCGACCGTCTGGGTGGACCATGTGGCCGGCGGCTCGGTGCTCGGGAACTACATCCCGGGCGGCTGGCCCGAGGACAAGCTTGACGATGACGCGGTCGAAGGTGCGGCCAAGCCACCCTACGACCTGCCGGTCATCCAGGTCGACTGGGTGCGCGAGGACCCGCCTGTTCCCATCACCTGGTGGCGCGGGGTCGGCCCCACGCACAATGTCTTCGTGGTTGAAAGCTTCATGGATGAACTCGCCCATGCGGCGGGCAAGGACCCGGTAGAATACCGCCGCGCCCTGACCAGGAACCAGCCGCGTGCGGCGGGCGTGCTTGAACTTGTCGCCGAGAAATCCGGCTGGGGAACGCCGCTTGCCGCCGGCATGGGCCGCGGCATCTCCCTGCACGATGCCTTTGGCAGCTACATGGCCGCGGTGCTGGAAATCTCGGTTTCTCCGGCGGGCGAAATCACGCTGCACCGCGCCGTTGTGGCCGTCGATTGCGGCATCACCATCAACCCCAATACGGTGGAAGCCCAGATCGAAGGCGGCCTGATCTTCGGTCTTTCCGCCGCGCTCTACAGCGGCATCACCTTCACCGATGGCCGCGTCGATCAGAGCAATTTCCACGACTACCGCATCCTGCGCAACAATGAAGCGCCGAAGATCGAAATCCACCACGTCAAGAGCAGCGAATCCCCGGGAGGGATCGGCGAGACCGCAACGGTTTCGGCGGCGCCTGCCCTTGCCAATGCCATCTTCGCGGCCACCGGCAAGCGCCTGCGCACGCTCCCCTTCAACCGCGACGCGTTGAAAACCGACGGCACCGACAAGAAAAGCGTGTCGATGATTCCTCCGCTCGCGGCGCCTCTGGCGGCAGCATTGGCGAGCGCAAAGCCGGCCGATACCGAACTCGAAAAGCTGTGAGACCCTGAATCATGAAAAGACTCGGCCTCCTCCTGCTCGCCGTCGTGGTTGTCATTGCGGCAGGCGTCGCGATCTTCCTGTTCAAGCCGGCCTCCTTGCCGGATGTTTCCGCGGCACAGGCGAAGCTGCCGACAGGACAGGCGCTGATCGATCGCGGCGAATATCTCCCCCGCGCCGCCGATTGCGGCGCCACCGTCGCCCAGGTCCAGACCTTCTTCGAGCCGGGCCCGACCATCGACACCAGCAGCAACAATCTGACCCTGCAGGGCGGCACCGGCATCGCCGGCAACGTCCAGCTGCAGTTGCTCAACGCCGACCACTCGCAGGTGCTGCTCGGCAATCCGCTGGGCCTGCAGAACACCCAGTCGGTCGCGGTGGAAGGCGGCGGCGCGGCGCTGCGCTACTACGCGCAGTACGTGGCCACCGGCGCGGCGACGGCCGGTGCGGCCAACAGCAGCGTCACCTTCACCATGATTTACCAGTAAGGCCCATCCCCCACGCGCAGGCTTACCGCGACGGCCGGAGCGAACGCTCCGGCCGCAACGGGGAAGGCATGCCCGAAGAATTCAAGGAGTTGGCGGTATGCGACAGCATCTGAGCAACAGGACGGCGTTGAGCCTGGCCATCGCGGCCCTGGCCTGGGCCGGCGCCGCGCAGGCGCAGCAGGGCGATCCCTTGTATCGCTATCAGTGGCATCTGATGAACTACGGCCAGAGCGTGCTCGGCGACACCAAGCCCGCGTTCGGCATCGATGTAGGCATCGACGACCTG
>NZ_CABSQF010000075.1:0-11672 GCF_902479695.1 uncultured Phyllobacterium sp.
ACTTGCGCAACAATCCGAAAACCACTTGAGAGCTTCCTTTAGGGCGCATTCAGCAACCGCCAGCGGCGCCCCGCCCTCGTTGTGTCGGTATATAGACCCCACCCACCAAAACTGTCAACACGCCTTTCCCAAAAAAACGCACAAATCCAAACTTTCTCAAATCAGCCAAGCAACCCCTGGGGATAACTCAACGGAGACAACACCCAGAAGCCAATGAAAACGGGCGGTGCAACCGCACCGCCCGTCAAAAACCGATCTGTCATGAAAATGGAGAAAGCGCCCGTCAGGCCAGCGTATAGGCCGTCTTCACGGTCGTATAGAATTCGGCAGCGTATTTGCCCTGCTCGCGCGGACCATAGCTGGAGCCCTTGCGGCCGCCGAACGGCACGTGGAAATCCACGCCTGCCGTGGGCAGGTTGACCATGACCATGCCGGCTTCGGCATTGCGCTTGAAATGCGTGGCATGTTTCAGGCTCGTCGTCGCAATGCCCGAGGACAGGCCGAACGGCGTATCGTTCGCGGTATGCAGCGCTTCCTCATAATCCTTGACCCGGATAACACTGGCGACCGGGCCGAAAATTTCCTCGCGGGAAATCCGCATCTGGTTGGTCGCCTCGGTGAACAGTGCCGGCTGCAGGTAGAAACCGGGATTATCGCGGGTCAGCCGCTCGCCGCCGAAGGCCAGCCTGGCGCCCTCGGTCTTGCCGATGGCGATATAGTCCTCGTCCTGCTTCAGCTGGCTCTGATCGACCACCGGCCCGATATGGGTTCCGGCTTTCAGGGCGTCATCGACAACGACACCCTTCAGGCGCTCGGTTGCCGCCGCAACGAACCGGTCGTGAATGCCTTCGGTGACGATAATGCGCGAGGACGCGGTGCAACGCTGGCCGGTGGAGAAGAAGGCGCTGTTGACGGCGGCTTCCACGGCCACGGTCAGATCCGCATCGTCGAGCACGACAAACGGGTTCTTGCCGCCCATCTCCAGCTGGAACTTGCGCATATGTTCGATGGAGGCGGCAGCAACGCGCTTGCCCGTCCCCACCGAACCGGTGAAGGTGATGGCATTGACATCGGCACTGTCCAGAATGGTCTGGCCGACAACCGAACCCTTGCCCATGACGAGGTTGAGCACGCCCTTCGGCAATCCGGCGCGGTGCAATATATCGACAATCGCCCAGGAACAGCCAGGAACCAGATCCGCAGGCTTGAAAACCACCGTATTGCCATAGGCCAATGCCGGCGCAATCTTCCAGGCGGGGATGGCGATGGGGAAATTCCACGGCGTGATGATGCCGACCACGCCCACGGCTTCCCGGGTTACTTCCACGCCGATGTTCGGGCGGGCGCTGGGGAGAACCTCGCCTGCCAGGCGCAGGACTTCCCCGGCGAAGAAATCAAAAATCTGGGCGGCGCGCACGGTCTCGCCGATGCCTTCGGCCAGGGTCTTGCCTTCCTCGCGTGACAACAGCCGGCCGATCTCGTCCTTGCGGGCGGTGATCTCATCGGCGGTCTTGCGCAGGATGGCGTGACGCTCAAGAATGCCGGAGCGCGACCAGGCCGGGAACGCCGCCTTTGCCGCGGCAATGGCGTTCAGCGTGTCTTCGGCCGTCGCCCGCGCATATTGACCAACGACGTCATTGGTGTTGGAGGGGTTGATGTTGGCGATCGCATCGCCACCGATCCACGCGCCGTCGATCAGGTTCTGGTGCACTGTCATGATATGTTCTGTCCTTCCTGATGACGGCACAAGGGCCGTCACGCTGCAGCCGTCGACCGGCCTTCTCCCGAAACGCTTATGCCGAACAATCCCCCGGCGATAGACCCGAAAGCATCAACGCTCTGTCAAAGGGGAAGCGGCGCCGGACCTTAACATAGGGAAAAGCGGTTTCAATGGACATTTGGGGCATTCCCGGCACGAATGTCAGGCAAACGCGAGCTGCACCTTCATCGAACGGCTGCGATCGCCTGCGGTCTCAAAGGCCTCCACCGCCTCGTCAAGGCTGAAGATGCCAGTGAGCAGCGGCTTCACATTGACAATTTTCCGGCCGATCAGATCAACCGCGAGGCCGAACTCCTCGTGGAAGCGGAAGGAGCCGCGCAGATCGATTTCCTTGGAGACGATCAGGTTCTGCGGAATGGCGATGTCCCCACCAAGGCCGAGCTGCATGAGAATGCCGCGCGGGCGCAGAACGTCGAGCCCGGCGCGCAGGGCCCGTTCATTGCCGGATGCCTCGAACATCACATCGAACGAACCCTTGTTGGCGGAATAGGCTGCCAGTTGTTCCGGATGGTCGGCGACATTGATGGTCCGGTCCGCCCCGATCTCCCGGGCCTTGACCAGCACCGCATCCATGACATCGGTCGCGACAATCTCCCGGGCGCCATGCGCCCGCGCCGCCAGGATGGTCAGCGCCCCGATGGGGCCGCAGCCGGTAATAAGGACACGCTTGCCAAGCAATGAACCGGCACGCTTGACCGCATGCAGCGTCACCGCAAAGGGTTCGGCAAAGGCCGCCTCGTTGATCGAAACGCCATCCGCCACCCGGTGGCATTGCCAGGCTTCGGCAATCAGCCGCTGGCGGAATGCGCCCTGGATATGCGGCATGGGCATGGCGCTGCCGTAAAAGCGCATGTTGAGACAATGATTCTGCAGCCCTTGCAGGCAATAATCGCAATGGTTGCAGGGACGGCTGGGTGATACCGCCACCCGGTCACCGACGGCAAGACCACTGACCCCCGACCCCAATGCCCTGATGGTTCCGGCAATCTCGTGGCCGAGGATCATGGGTTCGCGCAGCCGGATCGTGCCGAACCCGCCATGATTGTAATAGTGCAGGTCCGAGCCGCATATGCCGCCGGCCTCAACGGCAATATCCACTTGCCCGGCTTCGGGAATGCCGGGATCGCGCTCCTCGATGCGCAAGTCCTTTGCCGCGTGGATGACAACAGCCTTCATACGTTCCTCCCCTTGCGCTTCAAGCCTCCAGCCGCAACGGCCGGGATCAATTTCAGCGCCATAACACCGGAATACTTGCATATGTTATCGATAACATTTATGTCAAGCGGAGAAGGAAGCGATGACATCCCGCAATCGGAATTCCGCAGAACCGGAGGAAACAAAGAATGGCCTATCCATTGTTCAGCCTGGAGGGAAAACGCGCCCTCGTTACGGGATCAAGCCAGGGAATCGGCTTTGCCCTGGCCAAGGGATTGGCTGAACACGGCGCGGAAATCATCATCAATGGCCGCGATGTGGCAAAGGTCGATGCCGCCGTTGCCGAACTCAGGGCGGCGGGCCATAAAGCCCATGCGGCCGCGTTCGACGTGACCAGCCTGGAAAGCGTCAAGGCCGGCGTCGACACGATCGAGACAAATATTGGCGCGATCGATATTCTGTTCAACAATGCCGGAATACAGTTCCGCACGCCACTCGAGGACTTTCCCGAAGACAAGTGGCAGCTGCTGCTGCAGACCAATGTGTCCAGTGTCTTTTATGCCGGACAGAGCGTGGCAAAGCACATGATCAAGCGTGGACGCGGAAAAATCATCAATATCGCCTCCGTGCAAAGCGAACTGGCGCGGCCCTCCATCGCGCCGTACACCGCAACCAAGGGCGCTGTCCGCAACCTGACGCGCGGCATGTGCACGGACTGGGCCAAATACGGCCTGCAGATCAACGCCATCGCACCCGGCTATTTCAAGACGCCGCTCAATCAGGCGCTGATCGACAATCCGGAATTCTCCGGCTGGCTGGAAAAGCGCACCCCGGCGGGACGATGGGGCAATGTCGAGGAACTGGTCGGTGCGGCGGTGTTTCTGGCCAGCGATGCATCGTCCTTCGTCAACGGCCAGGTCATCCATGTCGATGGCGGCATCACGGCTTCCCTATGATCAGGCTGATCGTCATGGGCGTGAGCGGCTCCGGCAAATCTTCAGTTGGAGAGGGCATCGCGGCGGCACTGTCCCTGCCGTTCATTGAAGGCGATGTGCTGCATCCGGAAAGCAATGTGAAGAAAATGTCGGTGGGTATCCCGCTGACCGACGAGGACCGCTGGCCGTGGCTCGACAAGATCGGCGCGGAACTCGCCAAGGCCGAAAAAGGCGTGGTCGTGTCCTGCTCCGCATTGAAGAAAATGTATCGCGACCGGCTGCGCCGGGAAGCGGGCGGGACCCTCGCCTTTGTCTTTCTCGACGGCAGCCTGGCCGTCTTGCGCGATCACATGGGCAAGCGCACCGGGCATTTCATGCCGCTGTCGATGCTCGACAGCCAATTGGCGACGCTGGAATCGCCAACGGGTGAACCACTCGTGTTCACGCAGGATGTCGCGCATCCGATCACGCAGATCGTCGAGGCCAGTGTGGCATGGCTGAGAGCGCAGGAACTGTGATTCTAGCCGGAAAAGCCATCGAGAAGCCGCATCATCTCGGCTGAATCGCGCGCCCCTAGACCGGCTGCACACAGCAGCCGGTGAATTTCAACGACCTGACCGGTCATCGGCAACGGCGTCTTCGTCTTCAGCGCAAAGACCTGCAGCGAATCGAGATCCTTGAGCATGTTGTCGATGCGCCCGGTCGGCGTGTAGTCGCGCGCGGCAAACTTCGCCATGAATTCCTGCATGATCCGGTTGTCGGCCCGCCCACCCGCCAGCGCCTGCGGTATCAGCGCCGGATCAACGCCACCCGCTTCCGCCAGCTTCACCGCCTCGGCAACCGCCTGGAACGCCACGGCGCAAAACAGCTGGTTGATCAGCTTCGTCGTCTGCCCCGCCCCGCTCGGCCCCATCAACGTATAGTTGGCGCAGAGATGCTGCATGACGATTCGGCCGCGCTCGAAATCGGCGGCATCGCCGCCAGCCATCACGGTCAATCGCCCGGCAAGCGCACCGGGAACACCGCCGGACAACGGGCAATCCAGCCATTTCATCCCCGTTGATTCCGCCAGCACTGCCGCCATGTCAGCGGTTTCCTTCGGATCAATCGACGACATGTCGATCAGCAGCCTGTCGGCTCCGGCGGCCGCAGCCACGCCATCCGCGCCGAACACGACCGCCCGGACAATATCGGCATGGTTGAGGCTCAGAATGACGAACCGGCTCTGCGCCGTGGCCGCGGCAACCGAAAGCGCCGCCACGGCACCTTTGGCCACAAGTGCCGCCACCTTCTGCGCATCGACGTCAAACACCGTGACCGGATGGCCGGTCTCGATGAGCCGTGTGGCAATCGCAGCGCCCATGAGCCCCGCGCCAATAATAGCAATCATGGATGCATCGGCCATGGCGGCTCTTCCCCTGTCTATCGCGATATCTGTCAAACAACCGCCGCCGGCAGCGGCTTGCCGGCAAATTGCGCTTCCAGATTGGCAAGCACAAGATCGGCCATGGCCCGGCGTGTTTCGTGGGTGGCACTGGCCACATGCGGCGAAAGCACGACGTTCTTCATGCCGAACAGCGCCTCCGGCACACGCGGCTCGTCCGCGAACACATCGAGCCCGGCTCCCGCAATGGTACCATGCTGCAAGGCTGCAACGAGAGCGGTTTCATCGACAAGCGAACCGCGGGCGATATTGATCAGGCTGCCTTTGGGCCCAAGAGCTTTCAGCACATCGGCATTGACCGCATGCCTGGTCTCGGCCGAAGCGGCCGCCGCAATGATCAGCACATCGCAATTGGCTGCAAGCTCCGCGAGCGTCGGGTAAAATGTATAGGGAACATCGAGCTTGCGGCGCCCCGAATAGGAAATCTGCCCGTCAAAGGCGACAAGGCGTTTGGCGATGGCCTGGCCGATGCGGCCAAGCCCGAAAATGCCGTAGCGCCGGCCCGTTACCCGGTGCCCGAGGCCGAGTTCGCTCTTTGGCCAGCTGCCTGCACGAACATGATTGTCGGCCAGAACAAGCTGCCGCGCCAGATTGATGATCAGCCCAAGCGCAAGGTCGGCCACGTCGGCGGTCAGAACATCCGGTGTATTGGCGACGCGATAGCCGCGCTGGCGCGCCGCGTTCAGGTCGATCTTGTCGTAACCGACACCGTTGATCGAAACGATTTCCAGCTTGGGCAATTGAGCCGCAAGCTCGGTCGGAATGCCGATATGCCCGCCCGTCACCACACCGCGGATTCGATCCGCATGCGATTTCAGGAAGCCCGGCTGGTCCGTCGTCTCAAACCAACGATGCACGGTATAGTGCCTGGCAAGATCCGCTTCGAGTGCGGGCATCAGCGGGCATAGCTGCAGAATATCGATCGGCATGATCATGGGATTCCCTAATGGATGGATTTACTTGACATCGGCTTTGACGAACTGGCGCAACTCCGGCGTCTTGGGATCGCTGAAGAGCTGTTTCGATGGCCCCTCCTCCCAGATCTTGCCCTGGTGCATGAAAATGGTTCTGGTCGCGACCCGGCGGGCAAAAGCCATTTCATGGGTCACGAGGATCATCGTCATGCCGTCCCGTGCCAGTTGTTCCATGACGTTGAGCACTTCCTCGGTCAGCTCCGGATCGAGCGCAGACGTCACCTCGTCGAACAGCATCACTTTCGGCTGCATGGCGAGGGAGCGGGCAATGGCGACGCGCTGCTGCTGGCCGCCGGACAGCTCATCCGGATAGGCATCGAATTTTTCCGAGAGACCGACAAGCTTCAGCACGTTTTCCGCGGTTTCGCGGCTCTGTGCCCTGGCGACATTCTTGACGATCTTCGGCGCCAGCATGATGTTGTCGCCGACACTCAGATGCGGGAAAAGATTGTAGCTCTGGAAGACGATGCCGACGTCCCGGCGCAGTTCCCGCAGCTGCCTGGGATCGCTGCTTACCGTGTGGCCGGCAATCTCGATGCGGCCGGAATTGATCTTTTCCAGGCCGTTGATGCAACGCAAAAGCGTGCTCTTGCCGGAACCCGACCGGCCGATCAGCGCGATCACCTCGCCGCGCTCGACCGTCAGCGAGACACCTTTGAGCACCTCGACCGAGCCGAAGCTTTTATGGACATTTTCAACGATGACTTCTGGCATGGAGTCTCCTTTCCAGCCAACGCGACAGCTGGGACAGCGGATAACAGACGACGAAGTACAGCGCCGCGACCGCAAGAAACACGCGGAAGGGCTGGAACGTCGCATTGTTGATGAGTTGGCCCGCACGGGCGAGTTCGACAAAGCCGATGATCGAGGTGATCGACGTATTCTTGACCACCTGCACGGCAAAGCCGACGGTTGACGGCAACGAGATGCGCAGCGCCTGCGGCAGGATCACGTAGCGATATTGCTGCACGCGCGTCATGGCGAGCGATTCGGACGCCTCCCATTGCGGCTTGGGCACGGACTGGATGCAGCCGCGCCAGATCTCGGCGAGATAGCCCGACGCGTAGATCGTCATCGAAGCGCCCGCTGCCACGAGAGGCGGCAGCTGCAGCCCGGCGAGGCTCAGCCCGTAATAGGACAGGAACAGGATCATCAGCACCGGGATGCCCTGGATGATCTGGATATAGGTTGCGGCCGCGATCCGCAGCCACTTGTGGGTGGAGGTGCGGGCAAGCGCGATGACGAAGCCGACGATACCGCCGCCGCTGAGCGCGATGATGGTCAGGACAACTGTCCACAGCAGCGCCGAGACAAGAAAGCCGAATTCGCTGAAACCGAAGGTACGGAGAATCATGCCTGCACCTCCGGAAGAGCGACCGCGGTTCGCCGTGCCACGCGGCGGCCGAACAACCACAGCCCGATAACGGCCAGCACACCGCGCAGGGCGAGCGCCAGCGCCAGATAGATGAGCGTAACGACGATATAGACTTCGAAGGAACGGAAACTCTGCGATTCGATGAAGGCGGCCGATGCTGCAAGCTCCTTCGTCGAGATCGCCGAGCACACCGACGATGCCAGCATCATCAGGACAAACTGGCTGCACAGCGCCGGATAGACCTTGGCAATGGCCGGCATGATGATGACATGGCGGTAAATCTGCAGCCGCGTGAAGCCCAGTGCCTCGCCCGCCTCGATCTGCGATTTGTGAATGGATTCGATGCCGGCGCGGATGATCTCGGTGGAATAGGCGGCGAGATTGATCGTCATGCCGATCAGGGCAGCCGTCACCGCGCTGACGCGCAATCCGAGCCCCGGCAGGCCGAAGTAGACAATGAAGAGCTGCACGAGAAACGGCGTGTTGCGGATGATCTCGACATAGGCATCGACGAGAATGCGGCCGATGCCTGTTTTCATCGAGCGGATCGACGCAAGGACAATACCGGCGGCACAACCAAGGATGATCGACGCCACGGAAAGCTTGATCGTCATCCATATGCCGGCCAGAATTTCATTCTGGTACTGGGCGATGACGCCAAACTGGAAGGTGTAGGACATCTCCGGTCTCCATTGGAAAATGGCACCGGGCAGACTTTGCCCGGTGAACCGTTTGAGCGGCAGATCAGAACGATGGCAGCTGCGGCATGGGCTGGCCGGTCCACTTGACCGAAATGGCATCGAGCTCGCCGGAGTTCTTCATCAGATAAATCGCCGTATTGAGCCACTGGCGCATCTCGAAATCCTGCAGCGCCGTTGCCATGGAGTTGCCCTGGCGGAAGAAGGTGAAACCAACCTGTAGACCAGCATCGGGCAGCTGCTTCAACACGGCGTCGGCCACCGTCGATGGCAGCGCGACGGCATCGACCTGTCCGGCGATCAGCGCCTGGGCCGTGGTCGAATCATCCTCGTAGACCACGAGTTCGAGCCCTGGAACGGCGACTTTGCGCAAGGCCGCTTCCTGTGACGAGCCGCGATTGACCGCGACGCGCTTGCCGCCGAGTTCAGAGAGGGCCGCGAATTTCTGGTCCTTGCCGGAAACGATCACCATGTTGAAAGCGCTGTAGGGCTGGGTGAACATCACCGTTTTGGCACGCTCGCCCGTTGGCGCAAGCGTCGCAATGAGGAAATCGACCTTGCCGGTCTGCAGCGCCGGGATGCGCGATGGCGGCGTCAGCGGCACAAGTTCTGCCTTCACGCCGAGATAACCGGCAATCAGGTTGGCGACATCGACGTCGTAACCCGTCGGATTGCCCTTCTCGTCGACCATGCCCATCGGCGGCGCGCCGGTGAGCACGCCGATTCGGACGGTGCCGCGCGAGGTGATGTCGTTCAGCGTGACCGCATTGGCATCGACTGCCGAAAACAGCCCTGCAGCGGCAAGGCCGACGGCCGCGACCATCACACGCAATGATTTTGAAATACCCATTCTTGTCTCCTCCACTTGTCGTGTTGTCCATGATTCCGGCGATGCCTCCCGAGCATCACCCGCCAGTCTCAGTGTGTATCAATTGTTCTCGATAACATTCCCATTCAGCCTGTTGATTCCGCGATACTGCGCTACGAGTCTTCGACAGTATTTCGTCCAGAAGCATCAAGCCGCAGCCTATTCAAACCATTCGGCAGCATTCCCTGACGGCTTGTCAATTTTGCTGCTTGTTTTTCCAATCAAGCATGTTATCGGTATCATTACAAGTGGCAAGGCGAAAATGCCACGCTCTCAACGCGCAAGGAGGATCCATGTTCACCCGGTCGGCCATTTTCGAGGGAACGATTCATAAAGGCCAGGAAGACGCCTTCTTTCAGATGGTGGAGGAACGATTGCTGCCTGTCTGGAAGCGCATGCCGAACGCCCAGGCGGTGCGCGTCATGCGCGCGGTTGATTCGGACCCTGATTCGCCCCCCATCGCCATGGTCCAGGAGGTCGACTATCCCTCGATGGAAGCCGTGAAGGAAGCCCTTGCCTCGCCGGTGCGCCTCGAAGGCCGCGCCATCACCGATGAAATGATGCGCATGTTCGATGGCCGTTTCTACCACGTGGTTTACAACAGGATCGCCCCGAAGTAACTGATTCGGAACAGACAGGACCGAACCGTGCCGCCATCTTCGCCCAAAGCCACCATGCACGACGTCTCCCGCCTCGCCGGCGTGTCGAAGATGACCGTCTCGCGGGTGCTGGCGGACCCTGATCTCGTTTCCGAATCAACCCGTAACCGGGTGATGAAGGCCATCGAGCAGCTGAGCTACGTGCCGGACCGGGTGGCGGGCAGCCTTTCCTCCCGGCGCACCAACTTTATCACGGCGATTCTGCCGACCCTGACCAATTCCAATTTCGCCGATACCGCGCAGGGTCTTGCCGAGGCCATGCGGCCAGCCGATTATCAGCTCCTCATCGGTTACACCATGTACCGGCTGGAGGAGGAAGAGCGAATCATCCGCGCCATGCTCGCCCGGCGGCCCGATGCGATTGTGGTTGCGGGTACCACCCACACCAAGGCGGCCAATGAAATGATGCTGCGGGCTGGTATTCCGATCGTCGAAATCTGGGATACGCCGGAACATCCGATCGACCATGCGGTCGGCTTTTCCAATTATGAAGTCGGACGGGCAGCGGCACTGCACCTCCTGGCATTGGGGCACCGGCGAATCGGTGCGCTTGGATCCAGGATGGACAGCGATGCGAAGGATTTGCGCGGCGAATCACGGCTCGCAGGTTTCACCTCGGTGCTGCGCGAAGCTGGCCTGAGTGATGAACTGGTGATTCGCGCCGGCCAAGCCCCGGTTTCCTACGATCATGGCGCCCTTACGCTCGGCATATTGCTGGAACAGGCCCCGGACGTGGAAGCGGTCTTCGCCGTTTCCGACATTTCCGCCGTCGGCGCGCTGATGGAATGTCACCGGCGCGGCATCAAGGTGCCCGGCGATCTCTCGCTGATGGGCTTTGGCGATTTCGATATTGCCCGGCAATGTGTTCCGGCGATCACAACGATTCGCATCGATGCCGAACAGATCGGCCGCAGGACCGGCGAACTTCTGCTGCAGGTTCTCGATCGCAGCTCCGCCCGGGAATACGCACCGGCAGCAGCGGTCAATGTCGGGTTCGAACTGGTGACGCGCGGCACCACGGCACCCGCGGCAAAACCGCGTTAGCCGGCTGCGTGAATTGCCAGCCGTTGCTCTAGTTCTGCCAGATCGCGAATGAACCACAGGCTGCGGCCGCGATTCGTCTCATAGACAAAATCGCGCAATGGCTTGCTTGTGTCCGCCCATGCGGAAATATCTCCGAGAATGGCCAGGCGAATCTGATAGTTGACGAATTTTTGGATGACTTCCCCGGCGATTCGGGTCTTGAGGTCAAGAAAATCATCGCCCAGCCGTGAAACCGGAATCACGGCGAGCGTTGCGTCCTGCGCCCAGGTCTCGCTGAGGAACGTATTGGCATCCCGCGCGGCGGCAAGTTTGTCACCCTCCCCGGCGAACAAAAGAACGCGCAGACCATGCATCTCGATTACATCGTCGTTCATCTGCCGAAAATTCCTTTGGCTGCAAGCATGGACAATGACACTGCCAGATTACCTCGGCATCGAACCCGTGCAATGGTTATTCGGGTTGAGCGGAATGAACGTTTCAAACTTTTTGAGCATTATTAGCCGACGAATATATTGCTGCACAAGGGACTTCGGGCGCTGGTATTTTTGCGCCACCTCGAACGACGAAAGCCCCGCTTTTGGCGGGGTTATGTTTGTGTTTTGTGAGAAGCTGGTTTGGTTGTTTGCGGTGCGCGGCTTTGCCCGTTCGGGTGTTAAAACAGTCCGGTTGACTGCTTTCCGGGGCTTTGGGCGGCCGCGCTCAGGCTCTGGGTTATGATCCTGGCGAAGTGCGCTATGTTG
>NZ_CABSQF010000076.1:0-10823 GCF_902479695.1 uncultured Phyllobacterium sp.
GGTCCCAATCGCCCTTCGCCGCCCACCACAACGCCGCGAGCGCGGGCGACAACGTCGAGTCCGGCACAGCGTCATGCAGGCTGGCGCGGAACTCGGCCATCGCTCACCACCATTTCGCCGGCGTGAAGCGGCCGGCAGCCTGCTCGATCACCTCGCCGAGCGAGAACAGCGTCTCCTCGTCGAACGGCCGGCCGATCAGTTGCAGGCCGAGCGGCAAGCCCTGGCTGTCCTTGCCCGCGGGCCCCGCGATGCCGGGCAGGCCCGCCATGTTCACGGTCACCGTGAAGATATCATTGAGATACATCTCGACGGGATCGGCGCCGCCCTTCTCGCCGATGCCGAACGCGGCTGACGGCGTCGCTGGCGTCAGGATCGCGTTCACGCCCTTGGCGAAGCAGTCCTCGAAATCCTTCTTGATCAGGGTGCGGACCTTTTGCGCCTGCAGGTAATAGGCGTCGTAATAACCGGCTGACAGCACATAGGTGCCGATCATGATGCGGCGCTTGACCTCGTCGCCGAAACCGCTGGCGCGGGTCCTTTCATACATGTCGACAATGTCCTTGCCAGGCACGCGCAGGCCGTAACGCACGCCGTCATAGCGGGCAAGGTTCGACGAGGCTTCCGCCGGGGCCACGATGTAATAGGCCGGCAGCGCGTATTTCGTGTGCGGCAGCGAGATATCGACGATGGATGCACCGGCATCCTTCAGCCAGGCAATGCCCTGCTGCCACAGCTTTTCGATCTCTTCCGGCATGCCCTCTACCCGGTATTCCTTGGGAATGCCGATCTTGAGGCCGGTCAGCGGCTTGCCGATGATGGATTCGTAATCGGGAACGGCGATATCGACCGATGTCGTGTCCTTGGTATCGACCGAGGCCATGGATTTGAGCAGGATCGCCGCATCGCGCACATCGCGGGCAATCGGTCCGGCCTGGTCCAGCGACGAGGCGAAGGCGACAATGCCCCACCGCGAGCAGCGTCCATAGGTCGGCTTGATGCCGACGGTACCGGTGAAGGCGGCGGGCTGGCGGATGGAACCGCCGGTATCGGTGGCCGTCGCACCGGCGCACAGGCGGGCGGCGACCGCAGCGGCCGAGCCGCCGGACGAACCGCCGGGCACCAGATCGGCATTGGAGCCGTTGGCGCGCCACGGGTTTTTCACCGGACCGTAATAGGAGCTTTCGTTGGATGACCCCATGGCGAACTCATCCATGTTGAGCTTGCCGAGCATCACGGCGCCATCGGCCCACAGGTTGGCGGTGACGGTGGATTCATAATGCGGCTTGAAGCCGTCGAGGATATGCGAACAGGCCTGCGTGTGGATGCCTTCGGTGCCGAACAGGTCCTTGATACCCAGCGGTATGCCTTCCAGCGCACCGGCCTTGCCTGCAGCCAGACGGGCATCGGATGCCTTGGCCATGTCAAGCGCCTTCTCCGGCGTGACGGCGATATAGGCGTTCAGGGCCCCGTTCGCGGTCTCGATTGCCTTGAGATAGGCACTGGTCAGCTCAGTGGCGGTGATCGCCCTGGCTTTCAGCTGGTCGCGCGCCTCGGCAATGGTGAGAGCGGTCAGATCGGTCATATCAAGTCCTGTTTATTGGGCTGGCGCGAGGGCGAGCCGCTTTTCGTAAAATGCACTGTGTTCCGAATCCGGATAATCGAGGAGCGCACCGCAGCGGGTGAAGCCGGAACGCTCATACAGCCGCCATGCCGCGTCAAATCCGGGGCCGACGCCCGTCTCCAGCACAAGCCGGGACATGACCTTGTCGCGGGCGAGCCCGGTTATGGCCTCGAGCAGGATCGAACCGACGCGTTTGCCGCGCACGGACGGCAGGGTGAACATGCGCTTGATCTCGCCGGTTTCCGCGTCATGCTGCTTGAGCGCACCGCAGCCCACCGCCCGCCCGGTTTCGTCGCGGGCGATGAACACCGTGGTGTCGTCGCCCGCCATCTCTTCCACCGTCATCTTGAACTGGAATTCGACCGGCGACAGCGGCAGAAGATGCGCATTCAGCGCATCCACAAGGGCGCGGACGTCATCCTGCAGGGGCGTTTCGATGGCGACCGTGATCGTCATGGCTGCGCCTTACTCCACCACTTTCGGAACGACGAAGAAATTCTCTTCGGTGACCGGCGCATTGGCAACGATATCGGCCGCCTTGCCGCCGTCATTGACGACGTCCCGGCGCTTCTTCATGGCCATGGGCGTGACCGATGTCATGGGCTCGACACCCGCCACATCGACTTCGTTCAGCTGTTCGACGAAACCGAGGATGGCATTCAGTTCGCCGGTCATGCGGGTCGCATCGTCCTCACTCACGGCAATACGGGCAAGACGCGCAACGCGTTTGACGGTGGAAATATCGACAGACATTGGGATTCCCGAAAATTCAATTCTTGATCAAGCAGCTATAGTGTCCGTTGCGGGCAAGCGCAACGGACAAGTCGGCATGCCAGGCGCCGATTACTGCGCCTTGTCCGCCTGCGCATCCGGATTGTCTTCTTCATCGTCGGGTGCAGGCACGTCAATGACATCCTCGCTGCCGGGTTCAACAACCGGGTCCGGACCTTTCACGGGATTGCCATTGATCGCAACCGAACCGTCGGCCTGCTGATCGACGACCCACCGGATCCGTCCGCCGTCGACTTCCGTGCCGAAATCCTTCGCCAGCTTGACGAAGGTGATGTAATTCTGGATTTCGGCGTCGGTTTCCGCCGCCTTGTTCAGGCGCTCGACAACCTTGTCGAAACCGGCCATTTCCCAGGTGGTGTGACTTGCGGGCTTCAGGCCGGCAAAGGTCATCTCGCCTTCGACCGTCAGCTCCGCGTCGGCGGTGCGCACCAGGCTCTTCGAAATCACCAGCTTGGGCGGATTGACCAGGAACTGTGCGGCCGTTGCCGCTTCAAATCCCTCGGAGAGAACCTTGTCGCGGTTCAGGTCCATATCGTCGATGGCGCCCTTGACGACCGTATCGAGATCGACACCGGCAGTCCCGATCACCAGTTCCACATCGGTCGGAAGGAAAGGCACACCCCATTCAGGGATCGGCAGGGCCGGATATTTCAGGCCATTGGTGCGCATGGCATAGTGATAGGCGCCATCCTTGCTGATGCCGTCGAGGTTGGTTTCCTGCGAAATGTTCTGGGCGGCGAAATTGCCCAGCGGCGTTTCAACGTTGAAGTCCTTGAAATGATACTCGCCCTTGAGCTTGTCCCAGAGCGGCAGGGCCGCCCTCAGCTTCAGCTTGAGCTCGTCCTGTCCGTCCTTGTTGAGCTTCTTCTCGTCCATATGGGCGACGACGAATGCCCACAGGTCCAGGAGCTCCCGGTTGCGGAAGCCCTTGCCCTCGGCAACGCTGCCGAGTTCGCCGCTGCGCAGCGTCACCTTCACCGGTTCACCGGCAGCCGGCGTTTCGGTCTTGGCTGCTTCGCCTTCTTCGGAGGCCGCATCAAGAGTGGGGAGCTTCGTGACGATCGTTTCGCTGAAATTTGCGAGGGATTGCGTCATATTGATATCGATGCCGCCCGATGCAGCGGCCTTGGCAAGCATCTGCCCCTTTGCTCCGCTGGCACTGGCGTCGATATCCTGTTCCGCCGACTTCAGCGACAGCTTGAACGCATCATAGGCGAAGGTCGAGGTCGAGAACGTGCCGATCTTCGGATCGAACAGTCCGGTCCAGCTGCCGCCATCGACCGACCAATGGAACGACTCAGGACCCTTGGGCCCGCTCACGTCGAAGGCCGCCGCAGGTATGTTGCCCGATGTCACATTCCATGTTCCGTCGGGCAGCGGCTTGGTCAGGATGCTGTAATCCCCCAGGCTGCCCTTCAGCAGGTCCTGCTTCGGCATGGTTTTGAGGAAAGCATCGGTGCTGAAGGTAACACGGTAGCCGTCGGCCTCCGGCGTTACCTTGAGAATGCCGTTGCTGAGTGCGGTCTTGCCGACATATTTCGACAGGGTATTGGCAAGCTCATCGGCGCCCTTGGCATCGATTGTCTGGGCGAAAGCCGGTGTCGACAACGCCATGACGCAGGAAATCAGGAATAGTTTACGCACAATACCTCCAGTAACTCAGCCTATCGTCGTGGTGACGACCAAAATCACAACGGCTTTAGCAATCCAAACTCAAACCGTAAACTGATCATTTGTCCCGGCGACAAAGACCTGCGTCTTGCTGCCTTCCATCGCGGCGACAAATTTGTCGGCGGTCTGGTCGATGATCGGGAACGAGCCGTAATGGCATGGAATCGCCCTGGCGAATTTGAAATAGCGCTGCGTTGCCAATGCGGCGACGGCACCGCCCATGGTGAAGCGGTCGCCGATCGGCACGATGCCGATCTCCGGCTGATGCAGTTCGTTGACCAGCGCCATATCGGAGAAGATGTCCGTATCGCCCATGTGATAGAGCGTCGGCTCATTGTCGAAATGCAGGACGACGCCATTGGCCGAACCCAGCGAATGCGACACGCCATCCTCGGTGATCTGTGCCGAGGAATGCAGCGCGTTGACATAGGTCACGGTGAAGCCATTGTGCGATACGGTCCCGCCGGTATTGGTTGGATCGACCCGGGCGACACCGCGATTGTTGAGCCAGGTCACCAGATCGGCATTGCCGATCACCACCGCACCCGTATCCTTGGCAATGGCGGCGGTATCGCCGACATGATCGCCATGACCGTGCGTCAGGATGATGTGGGTGGCGCCGCGTGTCGCTTCCTTCGGGTCGACGCCGCGCGCACCCGGATTGCCGTTGAGGAAAGGATCAATCAGAATCGTGCTCTGGGCGATTTCAATGCGAAAGGCCGAATGGCCAAGCCAGGTAATCTTCATGTGGTTTTCCCTTCCATTGTCAGTCTTTGCTCGCCACAACCGTCTATTGCAGCTATGTGACATTCATTCGAATTACAACGGCGAATTACAACGGCCTTTCGCCGGCCAATTCAAGTGCAGGAAACACCCTTGACGGTTCTGACCATTGAACAGCTCGAAGATCATGTCGCCGACGGCCAGACCGTCGCGGGGCTCGACCTGGGCACGAAAACCATCGGCATCGCCATTTCGGACCGGGGTTTTTCCTTTGCCAATCCGCGCCCAGTGCTCAAGCGCAGCAAGTTCACCCACGACGCGCAGGATCTGCTGAAGGCGCTGAAAAGCGACAATGTCGGCGCCATCGTCATCGGCCTGCCGGTCAATATGGACGGCAGCGAGGGCCCGCGCGTGCAGGCCACCCGCGCCTTCGTGCGCAACATGGAAAAGCTGACCGACCTGCCCTTCGTCTACTGGGACGAGCGTCTATCGACGGTTGCGGCCGAGCGCGCGCTGATTGGCATGGATGTATCACGGCAAAAACGCGCCGAGCGGATCGATTCCGCTGCGGCGGCGTTCATCCTGCAAGGGGCACTGGACCGCCTGCAGAGCCTGCGTCAGAACGCAGATGGCAATTCCTTCGAATAGGCCAGCGCCGTATTGGCCGATGCCGCAGCGGCGGCACGGTTTGCCCGCCACACCTTGACCCAGGCGATGATCTGCTTGCGGCGGCGGAAGGCGATCAGGCAGAAAACCAGCCCCGTATCGACGATGCAGGCACGGGCGACCAGCGGCGGAATGCTGTCCGGCGCGATCCCGAGAATATTGCCGTAAATGGTGAAGACCAGATCGTGCATTTCACGGCTGAAGAAGTACATCCCCATGCTCAGATCGTAGTACGACAGAAAATACCAACCCCACAGAAAGCTTAACGGGCCTGCCCAGAATATCAGGAAGCTGCGCATTCATTTCTCCTAGCGGGGAAGACGGTGGCGGGTTGTGTAACCCCGTGAAATCACGAGGTATTTTCGAATCACATTGATATCTGCTAAGAGTTTAGGCGCAACGTAAACCGTTTGTTAAGGTTAATTTAAAAAAATTTTATTAAAATTGAAGGTATTAGCCGGGGCACTTTTCGGCCCTGCGAGAGGGCCGATCAGCGGCCGATGCACGTATTTGACAAAAGCGGTGTGCAGGCGCGTCGAAAAACAGCGGGTACTGTGCGTTATGCGTGGTTCGACAAGCTCACCATGAGGGAGATGAGTGGGCTGCAAAGCCAATCGGAAACATTGCAGGATAAAGCTCCCTGCAATCCTCACCCTCCCTCATGGTGAGCTTGTCGAACCACGCGCGACGGCTATGCCGGCAGAAATGGCGCTCAGTTGGCCGGGGGATAGAGCGAGTTGACGATGCTCTTGGCGTTGTGACGGGCATCGAGCATGCCGTAGGTGGTGCGCCACTGCCCGCCGAGGCGGGTTTCGATGAACGCATCGGCGATATCTTCCGAGTGCAGGTGCCGCAGTTCCGCACCCGCTGCGGCCAGCGCTAGCTGCTCGGTCAGGATGCGCGCAGCGCCCTCGTCATTTTCCGCAACACGCATGGCGGCGCGCAGCACCTCGACCGTGCCCTGCCCGCCGCGCCCGAGCTGGGCGCCGATCCAGTTCAGCACCTCGTCGAACAGCTGCGGCCCGCGCTTGAGAACGCGCAGCACGTCCAGCGCCATGACATTGCCGGAGCCCTCCCAGATGGCATTAACCGGGGCTTCGCGGTAATGGCGGGCAAGATTGCCCTCCTCGATGTAGCCGTTGCCGCCGAGGCATTCCATCGCCTCGTACAGCAAGGCGGGCGCGATCTTGGCAACCCAGTATTTCACCACAGGGGTCATCACGCGGGCAAAGGCCGCCTCGCCGCGATTCTGCGCCGCATTGTCGAAGGCGCGGGCCAGCCGGAAGGTCAGCGCCGTCGCGCCGGCCACATCCAGCGCCATGTCGGCCATGACCCGCAGCATCAGCGGCTTGTCGAACAGCGGCCCGTCAAACACGATGCGATGGCGTGCATGGTGCACCGCCTCGGCAAGACCGGCGCGCATCATCCCGGCCGAGGCGATGGCACAGTCCAGCCGCGTCAGCGTCACCATGTCGATGATGGTTTTGACACCGTCGCCCGGACCGCCGACCATCTGGCCCAGCGCATTGTCGAATTCGACTTCGGACGATGCATTGGAGCGGTTGCCGAGCTTGTCCTTCAGGCGCTGGAAGCGGAAGCCGTTGGATGAACCGTCCGGCAGGATGCGCGGCACGAGGAAACAGGACAAGCCTTCCCGCGCCTGCGCCAGCACCAGGAATGCATCGGACATCGGCGCCGACATGAACCATTTGTGGCCGGTAATCCGGTAAAAACCGCTTCCGGCCGGTTCGGCGCGCGTGGTGTTGGTGCGCACATCCGTGCCGCCCTGCTTCTCCGTCATGCCCATGCCGAGCGTCAGGCTTGCCTTCTTGGCCGGGGATTTGTTGCTGGAATCATATTTGCGCGGCAGGACCAGCGGCGACCACTCGCGGTACAGGCTTGGCGACGACATCAAGGCCGCCAGCGACGCGCTGGTCATGGTGATCGGGCAGAGATGCCCGCATTCCAGCTGCGCTGCCGTATAGAAGCGCGCCGTGCGCGCCTGATGGCGCAGGCCGTTTTCCGTCGGGCCGTCCTCCCAGATGGACGAATGCAGGCCCTGCGCCACGGAACGGCGCATCAGCGCATGATAGGCTGGATGGTAATCGACGACATCGACGCGAAAGCCCTGACGGTCATGGGTGCGCAGTTTCGGCGTTTCCGTATTGGCGAGCCGCGCCAGATCCTGCGCATCACCGGACAGGACAAACCGGCCGCTTTGTTCCAGCTCCGTCCGGGTCGCCTGCGGAAACCGCTTGGTGATCTGCATCAGCAACGGATCGCCGAGATAGGCGTTGAGGCCGATCATGGAGGGTGTCTGGTTGAGAACGTCGTGGGTTTTCAAGAAAATGTCCTGATCCAATATGAGCTGTCTTTACGGCATGGCCCGTTTCATCCGAACACGTCAGCGCCGCAATCTTGAGTCGCGCATTTATGGAATGAAGGTTCTGACAAGCGGTTAACCGATCCATCTTCTTCTAGCCGAATGACGGCGCCGATGCAAAATGTCTCAGGCAGCTTTTTCTGTATCCGGGCGCAAGCTTATGTCTAGACAAATGAAAAGCTGCCTGCCTATCATGCCTCTATATTCATCGTGCCGAAAAAATGAACAAAGGGGTCAATCAGATGACATTCAAATGGTATCTCGGCGCCGCATGCGCGGCGCTTCTGGCATCCGCCGTCCCGTCACAGGCGGACACGGCGGTTTCCGTCGGCCTGTCCGGCTGGACCGGCTTTGCCCCGCTGACGCTGGCCAAGGAGGCCGGCATCTTCAAGAAGAACGGCCTTGACGTCACGCTGACCAAGATTCCGCAGGCAAGCCGCCATCTGGCGCTGGCATCGGGCGACGTGCAGTGCGCCGCCACCACGGTGGAAACCTGGATCGCCTGGAACGCCAATGGCGTCGCCACCAAGCAGATTTTCCAGATGGACAAGTCGTTCGGCGCCGACGGCATGGTCGTGCGCAGCGACGTCGCCAAGATTTCCGACCTCAAGGGCAAGGCCATCGCCGCATCGGCGCCCGGCACATCGCCCTATTTCGTCCTGGCATGGATGCTGAAGCACAACGGCCTGTCGCTGAAGGACGTCAAGGTTGTCAATCTCGAGCCGGGACCGGCGGCCCAGGCCTTCGTTGCCGGGCAGAACGACGCGGCGATGACCTATGAACCCTATCTCTCCACCGTGCGCGCGGCCCCGGACAAGGGCAAGATCATCGCCACCACGCTGGATTATCCCGTCGTGATGGACACTTTTGGCTGCACCAATGCATTCCTCGAAAAGAATCCGGAAGCGGCCAAGGCCTTCGCCAAGAGCTACTTCGACGCGCTGGAGCTCATCGCAGCCGACAAGGACAAGGCCTACGCGATCATGGGTGCCGACGTGAAGCAGACGGCAGAGGTGTTCGGCAATTCCGCGCAATATCTGCGCTGGCAGGACAAGGCAGCCAACCAGGCCTTCTTCGAGAAGGATTTTGCCAAATTCTCCGACGAGGCGGCAGACCTTTTGCTTGAAATCGGCGTCATCAAGAAGAAGCCGGATATCAGCACCATCGTCGATACCAGCTTCATCAAGTAATCCGCCGTTTTTCAGGAGAACGCGGGCAACACCGCGTTCTCCTTTCTCATTTGCATCGGAACACTCATGGTTCAACCTCTCCAGCCTATCGGGGCGTCGTCACGCGTCCTGCTTGGCGTACTCTTCTTTATCCTGTTCATTGCGGCATGGTCCGCCGCCACCTTCGGCGGCTTCGTATCCAGCACATTCCTCGCCGATCCCCTGACCATGCTGCATGACGGCTGGCTCCTGTTGTCCCAGCAGAATTTTCTCTACGATATCGGCATGACGATCTGGCGGGTCGTCGGCGGCTTTGTCATCGCGGCCATCATCGCCGTTCCCCTCGGCATTGCCATGGGCGCCTACAAGCCCATCGAGGCCATGCTGGAACCCTTCGTCTCCTTTGCCCGGTATCTTCCCGCCTCGGCCTTCATTCCGCTCCTGATCCTGTGGGCGGGTATCGGCGAGATGCAAAAGCTGCTTGTCATTTTCATCGGCGCGGTGTTCCAGATCATCCTGATGGTGGCCGTGGCTGTCGCCAATACGCGCCGCGATCTGGTGGAAGCCGCCTATACGCTCGGCGCCAATGACAGCGGCATCGTCAAGCGTGTCCTCATCCCGGCCAATGCGCCAGATATTGCCGAAACATTGCGGCTGGTGCTCGGCTGGGCCTGGACCTATGTCATCGTTGCCGAAATGATCGGCGCCTCCTCGGGCATCGGCTACATGATCATCAACAGCCAGGCGCTCCTCGCCACTGGGCAGATCATTTTCGGCATCATCGTCATCGGTGTCATCGGCCTGATTTCGGATTTCCTGTTCAAATCGGTCAATCGCCGGCTTTTCGCCTGGAGGCTCGCATGAGCACGCTCGTCATCAAAGGCGTCAGCCGCATCTTTCCGGGCGTGCACGGCGGCAAGCCGACCGAGGCGCTGCAACCCACCGACCTCACCGTGGCGCATAACGACTTCGTTTCGATCCTCGGACCGTCCGGCTGCGGCAAGTCCACGCTCCTGCGCATCGTCGCCGGGCTCGACCGCCCGACCAGCGGCACCGTGACACTCGACGGGCAGGAAGTGACGGGCCCCGGCGCGGATCGCGGCGTGGTGTTCCAGTCCTATACGCTGTTTCCGTGGCTGACCATCGAGCAGAATATCGGCTTCGGCCTGCGCGAACGCGGCGTTGCCGAAAAGGAAAAGCGCGACATCGTCGCTTCCTATATCGACAAGGTGGGCCTGCGCGGTTTCGAGAATCACTGGCCGAAGCAGCTGTCGGGCGGGATGCAGCAGCGCACGGCGATTGCCCGTGCTCTGGCCAACAATCCGAAAATACTGCTGCTCGACGAACCCTTCGGCGCGCTCGACAACCAGACACGCGGATTGATGCAGGAGCTCTTGCTCGGCATCTGGGAGCACGAGCAGAAAACCGTCATCTTCGTCACGCACGATATCGAGGAAGCGATCTTCATGGCATCGCGGGTGGTGACGATGTCAGCACGGCCGGGCCGGATCAAATCCATCATGCCCGTGCCGCTCGGCCATCCCCGGCACTATACGGTGAAGGCAAGCCCCGAGTTCACCGGGATGCGGCTGAAGCTAACGGAAGAAATCCGCAGCGAGGCCATTCTGGCAGCCGAGGCACATTAGGGGTCTTGCTTCGTTGCATCGGCATCGTGCGTGGTTCGACAAGCTTGTCTGTTTGAAGGGATGTATAGTGGCATGGTCCACGTGCCTCTTAACAAGCACGTGGACCGATGGGCAGGAGGCCGTTTCGACAGCGGGACATGAAGTCCGATGGT
>NZ_CABSQF010000077.1:0-10757 GCF_902479695.1 uncultured Phyllobacterium sp.
CATTGCCGGGGATCGGGCTGATAGCGCAGCGGTTTTGAGGGGCCGGCGTCGGGGTACGGCGCGGGAAATGCACGCCCTGCGGTCATGACTTTCATTTTACTTAAAATATTCAGGGCGATGTAAGCGATGATTAAGCAAGAAATCCGGTGATACTTTGCTAACCAGTTTTTTTAAGTCAGCCGAAATTGTTGAAAGCCTAAGTTCACGACGGTTCAACGAAACCGCGTCACAAGCAACGCTTCAACAGGGATACAGAACATGACAAATCTTTTCACACGTTTTCTCAAGGATGAGTCCGGCGCAACAGCCATCGAATACGGCCTGATTGCTGCCCTCATCTCCGTCGGCATCATCGCCGGTGCAAGCTCCGTTGGTACAAACCTCGGCACGCTGTTCACCAACCTCGGCACAAAATTCAAGAATACGACTGTTAACTAACATGTCGTTGGGGTTGCCTGGCCACAGGCAACCCCAATTTCATATCCAACGCCAATGCCGTTGACGTTGGATATGAAATGATCCGGACCGGCCCCTGCCCGCCATTTCCATGGCTCCGGTCGGCCTATGGGCCAAAATCAGCCCGATCACCCATATGCATGCATAGGCCTGCTGATTACTTCGGGCTTTGATCTATTCCCCTAATAATATTGACTATTTTACTCATGTATCGCTTCACGGCGCTATATATTTACAATTTCCCGTAAACGTTGTTTCGTCTTCCCAGTTTTGATTCAGAATGCGCTTGAACAAAATCATGGAGGGGACCGCATCATGATCTTTGGCATGACTTTCTATACTTTCGTTCACGTCCTGATCAGCCTGATCGGGATCATATCGGGGCTGATCGTTCTCGCTGGACTGCTTGCGTCCGACAGAAAGGACGGATGGACACTGATCTTTCTGGTGAGCACGGCAGCCACAAGCCTGACCGGCTTCGGCTTTCCCTACCAGGGTTTTACGCCCGCCATCGGCGTCGGCATCCTCTCGATCATCATTCTCATCATCGCGATCGCCGCCCGTTACCCCCTGCATCTCGCCGGGCCGTGGCGGTGGGTCTATGTGGTCGGCGCCGTGATCTCGCTGTACTTCAATGTTTTCGTGCTGGTCGCCCAGTCATTCCAGAAAATACCGGCTTTGAATGCCCTGGCGCCCACCGGCTCGGAGCCGCCTTTTGCGATCGTGCAAGGGATTGTGCTGCTCGTGTTCATTGCCGCCGGCTTTGCCTGCCTGCGGCGGTTTCATCCCGTCATACGGTGAAAACCCGGACTGGATACCCGGCAGATCCGGGTCGCCGCACCGCACCGGCCTGCGCTCTGCCGCTCTCCCCGGCCCATCGAAGGGCCGGGCTCCTCAATCGGATGTACTAGAATATTACACCTCCCGATGCCGCCGGGTCAGTGTTATGATCATGTCTTGAAATTGTTCTCGAATTGCCATGCTGGTCGAACGTGACTTGCTCCTCACCGCAATTGCAGGTTCAAAGTCCGTTAACCCCTGCCTGGCCAAGCCCATGCAGGAGAAAGCAATGGAGGAGGAGGACGAAGAAAGCAGGGAGAAAGACGACTACGCGCCCTATATGACATCCATATGGGGCTATCTCGTCGTCTTCCTGATCATCATTCCCCTTGTGCTGATTCTCGGCCGCAAATTCGGGCGATGACCCCATTCCATCGGTCTTTGCCCCGGCCCGCCCACGGCGAAATTGCGGTTCACCGGCAGGAACATCAGGCCACGCAATGTGGCTTATCTATCGGATTTCACGTGGTTTTGTCATATTCATCCCCCGCGTGGAACCGTGCAACACGACACAACTGAAGAATGACGACAAAAGTACCAAAGCTTGTCGCTGGCGGGCCTTTTGTGGCGCATATCGTCTTGTGCTTCACCCCGTCGTCCAATTTGCTGACACCCACCTGCATTGCGTTGGCAGGGGATGTTTGGAAAGGGTCATCTGAGTGCTTACTTTGTACTTTTTGGAAGACTACCGTAATCCGGGCCATTCAAATCGCGAGACCGAAATGGCAACACATCGCCCCGAGAACCCAAAGCCAGTCAAAAAGGCCGGGAAAGTCAAACCCGTCAAAGCCGCGGCGGTGACGAACTGGGATGAACTTATCGCCCGGAACGTCAAGCTCGAAGACAGGCTTATCAAGAAGCTGCGATCGCGCCATATTGTTCGCAAGCTCAAGGTGAGGTTTCTGACCAAATAGGACTTCGGTATCCGACACGGCACCGGTGCAATGGAGCGATGATCGGTGCCATCGATGCCCGGCATTCGACCGGATCTGTTCACGGCGCCTCAGCTCGAAACACTGGCGTCGGCGGCCGGACGCAACATTTCACCTTCCATAGTTACAGAAGTTCTCATTGCATATTCGCGCAATAGTTGTATTCATTTCGATAAAATTTTAATCGCTCTGGAATCTTCAATGTCTGATGATAACAAACAACCCGGCGTATTCGCAGGTTCCTGGCGGCTTGCGATTATCATGCTTGTCATTCTGGCCGCCGTCTGGATACTCGGCCGCGCCTTCGCATAACAACCCTAGGTTTAGTAAACTGTGATTCAACCGGATATTACCGCTCCGGTGGGATGCATTCCGGCTGCGCTTGCAACCGCCATCCCCTGCCGCATCCGGTGACGGCACATGAGAATCCCCGTTTTTGATGCACTGCAGCACGCTTCTGTGGGTCGATTCCGCAACACTTCTCTGCCCAACAGGTCATTTTCGGTGCGTTTTCTGAATTATTTTCATGCACACGCTTTGACATTTAACTTTCATGTTGATGGAATAGGCACCTGCAGACGAATTAGGGGAACATTCGAATGTATGAAGATGATGAGGACGAACAGCACTTGCACTATACCACGCCCGCGTGGTGCCATTTGCTTGTGTTTGGCTTTGCCTTGGCAATCGCCGTGCTGATTAGTCAGATTTGTTCTTCCATGGCCTGACGGGCTTCCGTCAGCTTAACCATCGATCCATCGGGATACTGTCCCATAAGCCCCTCACCTGATCGCCCGGCCAGACCTGGGGTGCTGACCCCTAGATCGTATTGGCGGGTTTTCCCGGCTGATCGGTCGATGCGCCGAGCGTGGTCCCCAATTGCGATCCGGTGCGCTCGCTGACATCGATACCCGCTTCCAGCGATGCGGCGACAAAGGCTGCGCGTGCATCCTCGGCGGACAATTTTTCCTCAAGTGCATTGCGGCATGCGTCACAGGCAATCCTGTGCTTTTCACCCCGGCGCCTCGACCAGTACTGCGTCAGCATGGTCAGCGCGTCGCGCACGTTGCGCACAACGATGACGCGGCCGGTACGCGGCGACTTGATGGTCACATGCGTGAATGAAAGCATTTCCATAAGCTTCAAATGCATCAGAAGGCAAGTGGTTCCATCGACCTTGATTGACGAACTGTCCGGCTTGAATGACACTGGGTTTTTCCGAATGAAAGGGCTGCCCATGGAATATGACAAGGAGACAATCAAAGGCTCGACCAATGGCTACGGGCTTGGGGTAAAATTCGAACTCACCAATGGCCAGGTATGGGAGCAGACCAGCAGCGACGACGAGTATCTGCACCAGTTCATGCCGGAAGTTCTGCTCGATACGGCCGGAAACATCGGAAAACTCAAGATCAACGACATGAATGACTGGGTGGAGGTCAAGAGAATTCTCTGACACTCACTCATGGCGCGCCGGACCACAGCGCGGGTGTGACGGCAAGCAAACGAAAACGCCCCGCCATCCCCTGGGGGCAGCGGGGCGGATAAAGCTTCAACCCGGCGTTAATTGACCGAAATCACTTCTCCGGTTCGACGATCAATGGAGACACTGATGTCGTCGCCCTGATAGTCCGTTCCTTCCACGATGATGCGCGACCGCGTCCGCCGGATATCGTCGACTTCGCGCACGCCTTCGGACCGGGCGATCCGCACCGCCGTCCGATCAGTGATGCTGACGCTGCGATAAGGACGATCCATTTGCGGATCGACGAGGCGAACGCCGCCGGGACCTATTTCGATTGATTGCGCGAATGACGGCGCTGAAGCCAATAGCGTCAGAGCCGTTACACCCGCCATTGCCAGAACTTTGAACATGACACTCTCTCCTTAACACGACCCACCAAAACCATACACCACATATGCCTTTGCCGACGCCCCCGAAGCAGGGTTAATGATTAGTTTAGGGCTATAGTGTGGCTGAATTTGCCGCGACATTGCGTTCCGGATAACTTTCAGAATACGCGTGTTACGAAGCGATCGATTTTCGACCCCTCCCGATAAAAAACGGCAACCGCCAGGGCCGCCAGCAGGGCCGTCACACCGCCGCCGATCACGTCGGAAACATAGTGCGTGCCGACATAGATGCGCGACCAGCAGACGAAAAAGGCCATCAGCCCGAGCAGTATGGTGCGGCGCGCCAGACCGTGAAGCGCAAAGGCCGCGACGATGGCAAGCGATGCCGTCGCATGGTCCGACGGAAACGACCAGTCGGCGCTGGGGGGAACGAGAAGATGCGTGATATCGGCATCATAGGGCCGGATGCGCTGCACAAACAACAGAATGATCTGGTTCAAGCCCAGTCCGATCAGAAAGGTCAGCCCGGCCGAGACGCAGGTATGCCGCACGTGCAGCCTGTCCGCCTTGCTCCACCATTGGCCAATGACAGCCACGATCATCAGCGGTACGCCGAAGCTGGTGACGGTCAACATTATTCCGTCGAGAACCGGAGTATGGCCAGCCGGCGAATTGAGCCATTGCGTGATCGTTTGATCCATTCTCTTCTCTGCTTCCTTAACCTCGAGCGGACTGCGAAAGCCCCGGAATGGCATGTCCTGTCCATCCGGTCTTTCGAATCGGTTTTTCCTGCGTCCTCACTGACCGTGAATCGCAACGATTTCATGGCGGAGAACTGGTTCCGTCGACTGGCACGCTGCGGATTACCGGTCAATGCCGGCTTGGCATTGGGTTGTTGCCGCCGCTTCAATTTCCGCAGTTGTCTGCTATGCAGGATCGATCCGCTGTCAGGAAATCCGGGGGCCCCATGCAAACCTACCTCACAACCGCACTGGTCTACGGCGCCGCCGCCCTGGCCGAGATCGCCGGATGTTTCGCATTCTGGGCATGGCTGCGCATGGAGCGATCGGTGTTTTGGCTGGCGCCGGGCACATTGTGCCTTGTCGCCTTTGCCTATTTGCTGACGCTTGCGCCGTCGGGCGAAGCGGGACGCGCCTATGCCGCCTATGGCGGTGTCTATATCTTTGCATCGCTGATGTGGCTTTGGCTGGCGGAAGGGCAGCGGCCGGACCGCTGGGACATGACCGGCGCCATTCTTGCGCTTGTCGCCGCGGGGATCATACTTTTTGCGCCGAGAGGAAGCGCCGCCTGACGCCTGCGGCATGAATCGGGTGGCTGGCCATCAAGGGCAAGCGATACACTGAATCCACACCCCAGGGAGTGTGAGTTCAATGTTGTCTCTCTTGAATGCTTTGCATGCAATGGCCGCCCGACGCGGCGAGGGTCTGCACCCCGAATTGGCCGCGCGGCTGGAACAGCACGCCCGCAACGGCACGGAGCGACCGGGCGCGGCTCTGCACCCGGATCACACCGGCCAGCAAGAGGGCGCTCAGGTCGTTCAGGTCGATCTCGGTGTGATGCTGTTCAGGCACGGCTGCGGTCGTATCGACAAAACCTGAGACAACAAGCGCGCAGATCCTTATGCTGATCGCCTCGTTTGCGTGAACACGCAAGCATGAAGGCTGGTCAACCCACGCCTCCCCTGCATCCCCGCACATTGGGTGACGCATCACATTGCCCTGCCAAAGTCATTCACCTGTTTGACAACGAACAAAGCGCCCTCAATAATTATCGCGGCGGCAGTCCGCCTGTTCAAGAAGTCCAGGAGCAACCTCGATGATCATTAATGAGATGACGAAGGCGGAGATCAATGCCTTGCTGAGCCGCGCGAGCATTGGCCGCCTGGCCTGCTCCAGGGATGATCACCCTTACATCGTTCCGCTCAGGTTCGCCTATCACTCCGTCTTTCTGTATTCTTTTACAACGGTCGGCCGAAAGGTCGAATGGATGCGCAACAATCCGCACGTCTGTGTCGCGTTCGATGAGATCGACGCAACCAATCGCTGGCAGAGCGTGATCGTCAACGGGCTGTATGAAGAACTGTCGAACGATCCGTCCCATGTCGACGCGCGCGCAACCGCGCACCACCTTCTGAGCGCATCCGCCGAATGGTGGCAGCCCGGGTACACGAAGACGGTCATTCGCGATGCAGAGCGTCCGCTTGAACCCGTGTTTTTCCGGATATCGATCCTCGAAACAAGCGGGCACAAAGCCGTCAAAACCGCGAGCTAGCGGTCCGGCACAACCCGGCAAAGGAATTGGCACCGGCATTTTTCAGCAGCACCGTCCTGCGGGACTTGACGCGGCGAATGATCGTATCGCCAAAATTGCTGCGGAACCTCTCACGCCCCCCGCCGTTTACCCCATTCAATTGGAGGTAATACGATGCTTACAGCAGCAGTTTTATGGTGGCTGGGCGTTCCGCTCATTGTTGTCGTTTTGATTTTCTTCATCTTTTTGCGGCGCCGCTGAATGGGACGCCTGTTCGGTGCGGCGGGGTCAGCCCCTATGGTTTCAGGTAGGAAAACCCCGTCTGGATCTCATGCCTGATATCGGCGATCACCTTGTGGACGGACTCAATGCGTCCGTCGCTTGCCTGATCGAAGCAGATTCCGACTTTAAGTCCGCGTTGCCGCAATGCCGGCAGAAAATTCTTGAGCACCGTGTCAAGTTCCATCTCAACGATTTCTGTTTTGATTTGCAGGCCTGTACCGTGGTCAAGTGGCCCCAGCCACAGCTCCGCCAAGATGGCATCCGGCCAGAGCGGGCAACACATCGATGTCCCGGCTGCGTCATTGAGAATGAGATAATTCGAACCAAGATTGATGGTGTATACTTTGTAGGTCTCAACCGACTTCTTGATGAAATATCTGTAACGCATGGCGTGTGAGAGTTTGAGAACTCTTGTTGCCTCTTCAATACTCTGTGTTGACTCCATGTGCCCACCCTCGTTGCTGAGGATAGACCAGAATATTAAAGATTGAAGGACAATTATTCCAAAGCGAGTGTTTATTCCGGCCGCGTAGACCGAAATTGATGATCGAGGGTTGGAGAGCGCTTATTCCAGCGCCTGGAGACGATCGGTTTTATATGGATGGGAGCGATGCAACCATGTTGCGCACCCCCGCTGGGTCCATTTAATTCACCCTCTGCAAAGTGACTTTATCTTGCTGCTCGGCATTCAAACGATGAACGCCCGCTTCTGCTGCAGTTCTTGTTGCCGCATAATATCGGCCGAGGCCAAATGACAGTGCCGCCAGAAACAGGACAACGCCGATATATTTCCAAGCATTGGCTTGATAGGGCTGCGGATCAATCGAATACATTCTAAACTCCAGGGTGACGGCATTGAGCGGGGAAAGCTGGCGCTGTAAAAACCCCACCATCCCGAAAGACGGTGGGGTAAAGTTTGTCTGGAACAGGATTTTGCAGCACGTCCTTCCATCGATAAGTCAATTGACCCAACTCCCTGCACCCGATGGGAGCTTGGATTTCGTTCTTCTCAGGGAACGTGTTGTGGCAGTGTCGTTTCCGGCATATTTGAATTATTGACGGGCAACAGAACAACGTTGCCAGTCATGGACATATCATCAAAACCGGCGTGACGTGAGCGTGACGGAAATCCCGGATCAGACCGGCATTATTGGGCAAAAAGCGTCCATGGCTGTCTTTACAGGAATGACGAGCCAACCCCTTGTCAATCAACGCACAAATGCTAGACAGGAATTCTGGCAAACTCGCAGGAAAACGATATGCCGGACTTCTCAACACTCCTGCTTTTTGCCGCCGCGTCCGTGGTTCTCACGGCCACGCCCGGTCCCGATATGCTTCTCATTGCCTCAATCTGCTCAATCCCAAAATGGCACTGTTCGTGCTGGCGCTGCTTCCGCAGTTCGTCCAACTCGAAGCCGGTTCTCTGGTTGTGCAGATGCTTATTCTCGCCACCGTGCTCAATGGCATCGGCTTTGTCGTCAATGGCACGGTGATTCTGCTGAGCGGCCATATCCGCAGCCGGGCCGGCAGCTTCCCTCGCTTCCGCAAACTGCCGCAATATTTGCTGGCAACGGTCTTCACCGGACTTGCCTGCCGTCTTGCGCTTGGCAGCCGGAACTAGGTCGTACACGGTGTGGCAGCCGGATTTTAGCTGCAGCCCATGCGAGGCACGCTGCAAAGCAAGCCTTGGACACGTCGTTCATCTCGAATTGCACCGGGAGCCTGTGAGACTCCCCGAACCGTGATGCAGTCGATCATGTGCGGCCGGTCGTTGGTCAGCCCCAGCTCAACAAGGGTCGCCGCGAGCCAAGTCTGACATCTCACGGAATTTGACGTGCGGCGGGGCTGTGACGGTATTGTCCTGCAACGTCCATATCCCGCCGTCCAATGTAAATCCGTGTTTTTGGTACAGATCGCGGCACAGGCCGTTGGCTTCGGTCGGCGTGTAGACGCCCTTCAGGGGAAGGTGGTTTGCGGCAAGCCCGGCGATAATCGCCTGCTCAACACCAAGGCCAACCACCCGGCAACTCATCACGAACTGGATGATGATGTGATCTCTGACAATGGCGATTCCCACCAGACCATAATCGGTGTATTTGTCGCCGACTTCGAAAGTCTCGAAGATGGCACCCGAGAGAAAGGCCTGCTGACATTCACCGATGGTCCAGCGCTTGCCCGTGGTGTTGAACTGGTTGGATTTGTTGAGCAGTTCCAGCGCGCGTGGAAAACGTTCGTCATCTATGGTGTTGATCGGGCGGATGCCGACGGAAACGTCGAGGGAAGCCAGGAACTCTTCCCGGGTCATAACGGCCTTCGCGGTTTCCCGCTGTACCTGAGCCTGCATCATCTCGGTGCGCCTGCTTGACTCCGGCGTGACGTACGGAACCTGCGTTTCCGGGGCCCAAAGCAATGTGCTGCGGATCGAATACAACTCGTCGCCAAGTACCCGCATGGCCGGAAATGCCGCTTGCACGCTTTCCCGCTCAACGGGATTATCGTCAATGAAGAGAGCGTTCTTCGGCAAGAGATTGGTTTCGCTGAGAATATCCTGGATGTTTTCCACTTTTGGCCGCCAGTTTATTTTCCGGACCGCGAAGTCATCGATATTCAGTCTGTGCTTCAGGAACTGAGGCCACAAGTCGAGGATTGTCGCTTCGTCATTCTTGCTGACGATCGCCAGGACGATACCGCGCTGCTTGAGAAATTTCAGGGCTTCGATCAGGCCGAGCGGCCATCCTTCCAGGACAACGCGATTGTGTATGCCTTCTTCCGCGATAACCCCGCGCCAGAGCGTATCGTCCAGATCAAGGATGACCAGCTTCACGCTGTCTTGCTGCGTGAGCGTGCGATACATGGCATGTATCTCGCTCCAAAACCCGAAGATGAAATCTTCTATGTTGATCGGGTAAAGGCTGGTGAGTTTGGTTGGCTGGACAATGCGGGTTGTGTCGTGGATGCAATCCCAGTCATTGGCATAGCTGGCATGCGACCAGTTCCAGACGAGATCCTCTTGAATGAACTTTCGGCCGAATGTCTGCGCGATGGCATCCGCCTGGACCATATGTGCCCCATGTTCCCGCGCCAGCTCATGCAGTTTGCGGTTCAACTGCTCGACGAAATAGGTGGGGTTGCGCAGGTCATAGCGCGGCAGAAGCCGCCCCATGTGGTTCTGCTGCGGTATGAAATATTCGGAAACGAAGGTCATGAGCTTGGTGTTTTTTGCAAACGCCAGCGCGCCCGTAAACGTTTGGATCAAACGCTGCTCGCACTCCCGCAGTTTTTCCTCGAACGGTTCCTCGCTGGTGTGCGGTATATCCGAAAGCATGGTTTCCGGCACAATCGTCCGCAACGGCAAATGTATAAGCTGGAAAGCATACTCTTCGATTGGATGCGGCGGTTCTGTCAGGTCACCGGGATAGTTGTACAGGACATGATCGACTTCCGCGCCCTTGAAAATGACATGGGCGTAGTGGAACAGACCCGCTGCCATGCACGATCCGACAACGAGGATCCGCTTAACAGCGACGGGTGTTGCCTCCAACGTGTCGGGTGTTCTGAATTTATAGGCAACCTTTTGATTTCGCACAGAAGCCGTGGTTTCAAGCATTCAGAGCATCTCCAATCAATCGCAGATCAAGCTAAGCGGTGCCATTCAATCGCCGCAAGACAGATCGCGAAGGCAAAGGACGAAAAACGCAGCATTGAGAATTGGAGTAAACGCGCATCCCGATGGCCTTGCCGCATAACCGGCTTCTGCGGGGAATAGCGTGGACGACAGGCCCCGCAGGCGGCTGGGCGGTATCAGGACGTGTTCATTTCACCGGGAAGACCATGTTTTGTGCAATTTTGTGGTCATTTTAACAACAATTGCATTGACACGGCGGCCATAGCCATCTCGATTTCGTGCAACTTGTCACCTGTTTGGATTGCAACGAAAATGATGAAAATACTCGTTATCGCCATATCCGCCCTTACCCTATCAAGCGTTGTGCTTGTCAGCACAGCGGACGCAGCGCGATTTGGATTGAGTTTTGGCGGGCCCCGCAAAAGCACCGGCAAGGAAAGCGGCAAGGCAAAGAGCAGCAACCCGGGCAAGGGAAGCTCCCGTGGTGGCAGTGGTGG
>NZ_CABSQF010000078.1:0-9969 GCF_902479695.1 uncultured Phyllobacterium sp.
TTCCAGGGGCGGGCGAACCAGCAACCGCCGCATAGGGATTGGCGGACATGGCTGATCCTTGGCGGGCGCGGGTCCGGCAAGACCCGCGCCGGGGCCGAGTGGGTCAACAGCATCGTGCAGGGCTTTCCGCCGTTCGGGCCGCGATCATCCCTCAGCATCGCGCTGGTGGGCGAAACGCTTGCCGATGTGCGCGAGGTCATGGTCGACGGCCCGTCCGGGATCATGGCGGTATCGCGGGCCGAGCGGCCGCGTTTCGAGGTGACGCGCCGGCGGCTCGTCTGGGCCAATGGCGCGACGGCGGCAATGTTCTCCTCGGAGGATCCCGACAGCCTGCGTGGGCCGCAATTCGATGCCGCCTGGGGCGACGAACTGGCAAAGTGGAAACATGCGCAGGAAACCTGGGACATGCTGCAATTCGGTTTGCGCCTCGGGGAAAATCCCAAGCAGGTGGTGACAACCACCCCGAAACCCATCGCGCTGCTCAAGACATTGATGAATGATGATGCTGTTCTGGTGAACCGCATGCGAACGGCGGAGAACGAAGCCAATCTTGCTCAAAGCTTTCTGACACATGTGAACAGGCTTTATGGCGGAACCCGTCTGGGGCGGCAGGAGCTTGACGGCGAGCTGATCGAGGAGCGGCGCGATGCCCTGTGGTCCCGGTCGATGCTGGATGAGATTTACAACGATGATGTGCCCGAGATGCAAAGGATTGTCGTCGCCATTGATCCCCCGGCCAGCGCCACGCGAAAATCCGATGCCTGCGGCATTGTTGCTGCCGGACTTGATGCGGCGGGGACGGGCTGGGTGCTCGCGGATGAGAGTTTTGCACCGGCCAAGCCCATCCAATGGGCACGGCGCGCGGTTGCGCTGTTTCACCGGCTGGAGGCTGACCTGATCATTGCGGAAGTCAATCAGGGCGGCGATATGGTGGCTGCGGTGATTGCCGCGCAGGATGATAGGGTGCCGGTGCGCGGTGTGCGGGCCAATCGGGGCAAGGCGCTGCGCGCCGAGCCCATTGCCGCCCTGTACGAACAGGGCAGGGTCCGGCATGCTGGCCGGTTTGCCGCACTGGAGGACGAGATGTGCGATTTCACCCATGCGGGCTTGTCGAACGGCCGCTCGCCGGATCGCGTCGACGCGCTGGTCTGGGCTTTGAGCGAGCTGATGCTGAAAAGAGAGGTCATCCCGCGTATTCGGGTGATTGGCTAAACCCCGGGTTGCTTGGAAAGGCGGAAAAGTTATTGTATGGTCTTGGAGTAGGGAACGAGCTTTCGCCCGTCCCCCATTTCCTAGTGAATGAAATGGACCCGGACGCAGAGTGACCAGCATGTCCGGGTCTTTTTCATTTCCAGGGTGATGCTAAGTGGCAGATACCACATCGTTCACCTCCAAGTTCGAGAGCAAGGCCAATGCTGTGGTCGGGAGGCCTATCTTCCCGATACACCGGCTGGCTCGGTGCGTTCTGCTTCGCTCTCAAAACCTGTTCCGCTTCAACACATTGCCGGATTTTGCAGAAGCTTCAACGAATGCAGGGTTGAATCGCCGGTGCGATATACCGCGTGCGGTTGTTATGAGAGTGAAAAACCATTCCCATGATGAGCGCCCAGCCACTCTGGGTTGCTTGGAAAGGTCGCGGAATTATTGTATTGTCTTGGAGTGGGACGCGAGCTTTCGCCCGCGCCCCGTTTCCTAGAAGATGAATTGGATCCGGATCGTCAGTTGCAAGCTGGTCCGGGTCCTTTTCATTTCCAAGGTGATGCTAAGTGGCAGATACCACATCATTCACCTCCAAGTTTGAGAGCAAGGCCCTTGCCGAGGCCGGGAGGCCCATCTTCCCGATACACCGGCTTGCTCGGTGCGTTCTGCTTCGCTCTCAAAACCTGTTCCGCTTCATCACATTGCCGGATTTTGCAGAAGCTTCAACGAATGCAGGGTTGAAACGGCAGCGCGATATGCGGCGTGCGGTTGTCCCGGCGATCTGATCCGTTTCACCCAACAAAGAGAACATGTCCCATGGTACGTCATTGGCCGTGGCGCCGTCGCGCCGCGAACGAAAATCCGCATCTTCAGACCAAGGCAGCGCAAGGGTTTGTCGCCCTGCAGTTCGACCGTGAAGCGCGCTGGTCGCAGGGCGGATACACCGGACTGTCCCGGCAGGGATTCATGCGCAATCCCGTTGTCTACCGCTGTGTGCGTCTGCTGGCGGAAGCCGCTGCCGCCACGCCCTGGCTGCTCTATGAAGGACGGACGGAACACACGCAGCATCCACTGCTTGATCTCTTGTCAAATCCGCATCGCGGTGCCGACGGGGCCAGCCTGTTCGAAACGCTTTACGGTCATCTCCTTTTGTCCGGTAACGCCTATGTGGAAAGGGTCAGCAGCGGCAACGGTGCCAGCGAACTGCACCTTCTGCGCCCCGACCGGATACGCGTGGTCACGGGTGACAATGGATGGCCGCTGGCGCTCTGCTATGGCGTTGGCGCGAGCAAGCGCACCATCCCGCTCGATGACGGGCAGGCGCTGCATCTGAAACTGTTTCATCCGCTGGATGACCACTACGGATTTGCACCGCTCGAAGCGGCTTTGATGGCCCTCGACATTCACAATGCGTCCGGCGTCTGGAACAAGGCGCTGCTCGATAATTCGGCACGGCCATCCGGCGCGCTCGTCTACGCGCCTGCCGATACGGCACGGCTGACCGAAGCGCAGTTCGAGCGGCTGAAGACCGAACTGGAAGAGGGGTACACCGGCGCGGCCAAGGCAGGACGGCCGCTGCTGCTGGAAGGCGGGCTTGACTGGAAATCCATGGGCCTGTCACCGCGCGACATGGATTTCATCGCCGGCAAGAATGCCGCCAGTCGCGATATTGCACTGGCGTTTGGTGTTCCGCCCATGCTGCTCGGTATCCCCGGCGACAACACCTATGCCAATTATGCCGAAGCCAATCGCGCATTCTATCGCCTGACGGTTATCCCGCTGATCACCCGCACCGCCAAGGCCATCGGCAACTGGCTGGGTCCGGTTTATGGCGCCGGGTTGCGGCTGGAGCCGGATTTCGATCGCATCGACGGATTGTCGATGGAACGGGATGCGCTGTGGCAACGCGTGTCGGCAGCGCCATTCCTCAGTGATGACGAGAAGAGAGAGGCCGTGGGATATGCCCGCAGGCCGCACGAATTTTCCGGAGAATGATCATGACAAACTGGTCCGATGCCGCCTGGATTCTGGCGGCAAAGGCAGCCGGTGCCGTTGCAGGCTCCGCTGTCTCGCTTGCCTATATGCTGCCGAGGGACAAGAGCGAGGCAGCCATCCGCTTTATCGTCGGCATCGTCTGCGGCCTGGTTTTTGGCGGGCTGGCCGGTGTGAAGATTGCATCCGAACTCGACATCCGCGGCCAGCTCGGCGATGGCGAACTGATGCTGATGGGCGCTGCGGCAGCCAGTCTTGCGGCCTGGACCGCCCTCGGCATTTTTTCCCGTCTGACGGCGCGCATCGGTGAATCAAAACCTCCGCAGGATCATCCAAGTCCTTCCGGTAAAAGGGATATCGCCAATGCGGAGAAATAACAGAATTGAGAAAAAGTTCGCTGGAGTGGCCATCGAACGGGTTGAGCTCGACGGCAGTTTTTCCGGCTATGCCAGCCTGTTCGGCGAGGTCGACCTCGGCAAGGATGTCATCGCTCCGGGCGCCTTTGCCGCGTCTATTCGCAAGCGGAGTGCCGCAGGCATTCGCATGCTCTGGCAGCACGATCCCAATGAGCCCATCGGCGTCTGGACCCGGATCGTCGAGGACAGGCGCGGGCTCTATGTCGAGGGCCGTTTGACGACCGGTGTTACCCGTGGACGCGACGTGCTGGAACTGATGCGCTCCGGGGCAATCGATGGGCTGTCCATTGGTTTTCGCACCGTCAAGGCCAAGACAGATGGCCTCGGCAACCGGCGTATTCTCGAGGCGGACCTCTGGGAAATTTCCGTGGTGACATTTCCGATGCTGCCTTCGGCCCGGGTTGGGCAGGTCAAGGCGCAGCCGGCAGACGTTCATGCGGCGCTGGCGGCAAGCCTGCGGGCTGCCGCCCGGCGGCTCCGCGCTTGAAACATTCTCTCCATTTCACACACAAAGGATTTGAAATGACCGAACAATTTTCCGCACCAGCGCCCGAAGCCAAGAGCGCGGGCACACAGAATGTAGCCGAAGCATTCAATGATTTCATGCAGGCTTTCGATGAGTTCCGCCAGAACAATGACGACCGGATCATGCAAATTGAAAAACGTGCCAGCGCCGATGTTCTGACCGATGAAAAGGTCGATCGCATCAATCACGCGCTGGATGAACAGAAGCGCATGATCGACCATATGCTGCTGAAGAAGGCGCGGCCCGCCCTGGAAACGGGGATGAGCCCGTTGCTGTCGCTGGAGCACAAGACCGCCTTCGACAGTTATATCCGGCGCGGCGACGAGCACGGCGTGCGCACCATCGAAGCCAAGGCTCTGTCCATCGGCTCCGCGCCCGATGGCGGCTATCTCGTGCCGCCGGAACTTGAGCGCGATATCGGCATGCGGCTGGCCGCGCTCTCGCCCATTCGTGCCCTCGCGACGGTGCGGCAGGTATCCGGCTCCGTATTGAAAAAGCCGTTTGCGGTGAAGGGACCGGCCGTGGGCTGGGTCGGGGAAACCGATGCCCGCCCGCAGACGGAAGCCTCCAAACTGGCGGAACTGCAATTTCCCACCATGGAGCTTTACGCCATGCCGGCGGCATCCTCGTCGCTGCTGGATGACGCCGCGGTCGATGTGGAACAGTGGATATCCTCCGAGGTCGAGACCGCTTTCGCCGAACAGGAGGGCCAGGCCTTCATCAACGGCAACGGCACCAGCCAGCCCAGGGGGTTCCTGACCTATGACAGCATTGCCGATGCGATCTGGAGCTGGGGCAAGCTGGGCAGTGTTTCAACCGGCATTGCCGGTGGGTTTGCAGCCTCGAACGCCTCGGACATCCTGTTTGATACGGTTTACACGCTGAAGGCCGGATACCGGCAGAATGCCAGCTGGGTGATGAACCGCAAGACGCAGGCAGCCGTGCGCAAGCTCAAGGACAATGACGGCAACTATCTCTGGATGCCGCCCGCAGCGCCAGGCCAGCAGGCCTCGCTGCTGGGCTTCCGGCTGACCGAAGCAGAAGCGATGCCACCGATGACAACCGGCGGCGCTGCCATTGCCTTCGGCGATTTCGCCCGGGGTTATCTGGTGGTGGATCGCACCGGGGTGCGGGTCCTGCGCGATCCCTATTCCGCCAAACCCTACGTGCTGTTCTACACGACCAAGCGTGTGGGCGGCGGCGTGCAGGACTTCGATGCGATCAAGCTGCTGAAGTTCGCGGCGTAGTCAAACAAGAATTGGCTGCACGACACTCATACAGCCGAACTCCTCTCAACCAATGCAGGAATGTCCATGACCATCACGGTAGTAAGGCCGCCGGCTGTGGAGCCGGTAGCTCTGGCGGATCTGCGCCAGTTCCTGCGGCTGAGCGGAACCGGTGAAGATGCACTCCTTTCCGGGCTGCTGAAGGCGGCACGCGAAACACTGGAGACCCTGACCGGACTGGTGCTGATCAAACAGCAGCTGCGGTTTTACATCGACCGCTGGCCGAATGACGGCCTGATAAGAATCGATCGCTATCCCGTGCAATCCGTTGCTTCCGTCACGGCCTACGAGCCTGACGGGGTGCCGGTCGTTCTTCCTGCAGCGGCGATGCATCTGGAGGCCGCAACCCGTCCTGCACGGCTGCACCTGCAATCCCCGGCCCACGGGCTGGGCGGATTGGAGATCGATGTCATTGCCGGGTTCGGCGAAACCGGGGTGGATGTGCCGGATGCGCTCAAACACGCACTGATGACCCTGGTTGCCCACTGGTATGAGTTTCGCGGGACCCATGGCCCGACCGACCATCCCGTCTCCCTGACGCCGGCATTCGAACGTGTTGTCAATCTCTGGCGAAGGGTGTCGCTCTGATGCCGACCCTGTTCATTGATCCCGGCAAACTGGCGCATGAGCTGCAGCTGGAACAGGCGATCCTCATTGACGACGCGGTGAACGGCAGCGTCGAACAATGGCAGGAAATAGCCACGCTCTGGGCGCATATCGAGCCGGCAGGTGCCGGCACGGCGTTTTACGGCGGGCAGAGCCTGGCCGAAATCACGCATCGCATCACGCTGCGGGGACGGGGCGATCTGAAAAGCGGCATGCGCCTGCGCAAGGGAGCCCGCATTTTCCGGCTGGTGACCATTCATGATCCCGATGAAACCGGGCGATATCTCGTCTGCCGGGCACGGGAGGAGGGGCTATGAAACTGAGCCTGCAAACAACGGTAGCGGACCTCATCCGAACACTGCGCTGGCGCGCGATTGAGCTGCGCGAAGAGGTGACGGACGCATCAAGGCCGGCCGGGCATGAACAGGAAGCGCCGGACAAACGAAAGCCTGTGCGATGACCGGCGCCGGGCTTCAACTGCAAAAGGCACTGTTGCAGGTACTCAAGGCGGATGCGGGTCTCAATGAATGGGTGAACCGGCGAGTTTTCGATCATGTGCCGCAGCAGGCCGAGTTTCCCTACATCACCTTCGGGACGGCCAGCACCTATGACTGGAGCACGTCTACCGAACGCGGCGGCGAGCATTTGCTGACGCTGCATGTCTGGACACATCGGGCCAACCGGAAAACGGTTTTCGACATCATGGATCGGATCGAGCAGATCCTGCTGTCAGGGCCGCTGCCCCTGGAAGGGCACACACTTGTCAGCATCCGCCTCGAATACACGCAGACGGCACTGGCCGACAGCCGCGGCAGCTTCGCCGGTGTCATGCGGTACCGCGCGGTGACGGAAGAGTTTCAGCCGTAGACTTCGAACGAGCCAGGGCACCGGCCGGGTGCCCTTTTGCATGGAGGACTTCAAACAATGGGCGCCCAGAGAGGCAAGGATATCCTGCTCAAACTGCAGGATGCGGGCGGCAAGTTCGTCACCTGCGCGGGGCTGCGGTCCAACCGGATCGCCTTCAACACCGAAACCATCGATGTGACCGACGCCGATGCGGCGGGGCGGTGGCGCGAACTCCTGGGCGGCAGCGGCGTGCAGCGCGCATCGATCAGCGGTTCGGGTCTGTTCAAGGATGCGCAATCGGACGCGCTGATCCGGCGGGCATTTTTTGCAGGCGATATCCTGACATGGCAGATCATCCTGCCGGATTTCGGTTCGCTGCAGGGACCTTTCCAGATCACGGCGCTCGAATATGGCGGCAAGCACGATGCCGAGGTGACCTTCGACATCGCTCTGGAATCCGCCGGCCTCATCCGTTTCACCGAGGCGGCCTGATGGCAAACCGGCATCGCGGTGAAATCAGCGCCGTCCTGGACGGGCGCGAATGGACGCTGTGCCTGACGCTGGGCGCATTGGCCGAATTGGAGGACGCCTTCATGGCGGCCGACATGGGTATGCTGTTGCAGCGCTTTTCCGGCGGTACACTTTCCGCCCGTGACGCCGCAAAGATCATTGCTGCCGGGCTGAAGGGCGGCGGCAACAGCATAACGCCGGAGGAAGCGGCGCAGATGCGGGCGGAGGGTGGGGCAACGGGCTTTGCCCGCATCGTCAGTGAACTGCTGGCGGCGACCTTCGGTGAATCAAAAACGGAGCAATCCAGCGCAAACCCTTGAATGCCGCAGCAGATTCCGGTCTCGTCTTTCCATGGGCGGTCCTCATGGGCGCAGGCTTTGGCCTGCTGCGGCTTTCCACACATGACTTCTGGGCAATGACGCCACGGGAAATCTGCGCGGCTTTCGCCGAGCCGCCGGGACACGCAGCCTTCTCCCGGCTGCGGTTCGAACAATTGATGCAGGCGTTTCCCGATGCATCGGCTTTGGGCAAGGAACAGCCATGAACGAGAAAATGACGGTGGCGATCGACGCCGATACATCGGGTTTCGAGAAGGCATTGTCCGACCTGAAGGCGCAGTCCGAGCAATTCGGCCGTGTCCTGACCGGGTCGTTGAAAAGCGCCGTGATGAGCGGCAACGACCTCGGTGACGTGCTGCGGCAGTTGGGGCGGGACATGGCTGGCATGGCGCTGACCACCGGTATGAAATCGCTCGAAGATTGGAGCGCGTCGATGTTTTCAAGCCTGCTGGGCACGGCAAAACCGCATGCGAAGGGCGGCGTGGTTTCCAGCCCGACTTACTTTGGTGCGGGCGGATCGCTCGGGCTGATGGGCGAGGCGGGTGCGGAGGCCATCATGCCTCTGGCCCGCGGAGCGGATGGCAGGCTGGGTATCGCTGCTCATGGAGGCGGTTCGCCGGTGCAGGTGGTCCTGCACGTGAATACGCCCGATGCAGCCTCCTTCCGCAAATCGGAAGCCCAACTGACCGGCATGCTGGCGCGCGCCGTGCGCCGCGGCACGCGCACCCTATAGGAAACAACGCGATGCAGCCTTTTCATGACTTCCGGTTTCCGCTCGGCGTATCCTTTGGCGCAACGGGCGGCCCGGAATGGAAGAATGAAATTGTGGCACTGACCTCGGGACACGAACAGCGCAATGCGCGCTGGGCGTCCTCGCGCCATCATTACGATGCGGGCACGGGCCTACGGTCGCTGGCCGATCTGGAAGAGGTCCTGGGCTTCTTCGAGGCGCGGTGCGGTTCGCTGCTTGCGTTCCGGTTCCGCGATCCGTTCGACCATCAGTCCTGCGCGGCGGACAAGCCGATTGCTGCGACGGATCAGGTGTTGGGGCAAGGTGACGGAAAGCAGGCGGTGTTCCAGCTGCAGAAACGCTATGGCGATTATCAGCGCACTATCTCCAAGCCGGTACCGGGCTCCGTGCGCGTTGCGGTGGGCGGCATTGAAAAGCAGGAGCCGGCCGATTTTACGGTCGATGTGCTGACAGGCCAAATCGTGTTCAAGCCCGACCGCATACCACCCGCAGGAATGTCTGTGACCGCCGGCTTTGCCTTTGACGTTCCCGTCCGCTTCGATACGGACCGGCTGACCATCAGCGTCAAATCGTTCAAGGCCGGCGAGATCCCGACCATTCCGATCATTGAGGTGAAGGCATGAACACCCTTTCTCCCGAGCTTGAATCACATCTTGCAGGTGATGTGACAACCCATTGCTTTTGCTGGATCATACGTCGAAAGGATGGCGTCACCCTCGGTTTCACCGACCATGACCGGCTATTGAGCATCGAGGGCGTGGGCTGTGAACCGCAGACGGGTCTGACGGCCAGCGAGGCAACAAGTGCGTTGGGGCTCGCTGTTGATGGCGCGGAAGTCGAGGGTGCCCTGTCATCCCTCGGCATTACCGATAGCGGCGTGGAATCCGGTGCATTCGACGACGCCCTTGTCGAGACGTTTATCGTCAACTGGGCGGCACCGCAGCAGCGAGCCCTTTTGCGGCGGGCAAGGATAGGCACCGTTACCCGCAGCGGCAACCGTTTCGTGGCGGAGCTGAAAAGCAGCGCCGTCGATCTCGACAAGGTGAAAGGACGGCGGATCACGCGGCTTTGCGATGCGGAGCTCGGCGATGCACGCTGCGGCTATCGCAGCGATGACGAGAAGGGCAGCGTTTCCGGCGTGATATCCGACCGCGCCTTTCTGGCGAGTGGCCTGCACGCCGCCGCTGCGAACTGGTTCCGCAATGGCGTGCTCACCTGGACTTCCGGCGGCAAAGCCGGCCGAACCAGTGTGGTGACCGGGCAGGAGATGGCGGGGAATGACATCCGGCTGGACCTGCGCGATGCGCCGGTTCCGGACATGCGGGCAGGCGATACATTTTCACTGCTGCCGGGTTGTGACAAGAGCTTTGGCACCTGCAAGACAAAGTTCAGCAATACGGCCAATTTTCGCGGGTTTCCGCATCTGCCGGGCAATGACGCCGCCTATAATTATGCCGACGGATCGGGCAATTTCGACGGCGGCGTGCTGGTGCCATGA
>NZ_CABSQF010000079.1:0-9357 GCF_902479695.1 uncultured Phyllobacterium sp.
CGCCTGTGGCGAGCGCCCCAGGGTTGACAGCGAGACCCTCGATACTACCCACCCCCACAGGGGGTGACGCCGCCGCACACAGAACCCATAGGCAGACCCCCCGAATAACCCCCCGGGTTTTGCGGGGGGCACCCCCCCCGGGTTCTCCCGGAGAATAGGCGGCGCAGCCCCCCCGCCACACCGAGACCGCGCTCGTCCACCACGCGGCCATGCACGATGATGCGCTGGCCGATGGCGCTTTCACCAGCCCGGGCAAAATTGTGGATCAGGTCCGCATCCAGTTCGCCGAGCAGCGCATGACCGAACACCGGACCGGTGATTTCCGACAGTGTATTGTCGAGCGACAACAGCGCCCGTTGCGGCGAGCGGACGACACTTGTCTTGTAATCCGGCGTATAGGCAGGCGGATGCCATTGCCTGTCGCGCTGGAAGAATGCTCCGGTTTCCGGTTTTCTATTGGACACAGTTGCCTCCCGTCACGCGGCCTGTCCGGCCTCGAGTTCCTTATAGACCTGCTTTGCCAGCTTGATGGCATGGTTTGCCGCCGGAACACCCGCATAAATTGCAACATGCAGCAGGGCTTCGCAGATATCGTCCTGTGTCGCACCCGTATTGGCCGTTGCGCGGATATGCATGGTCAATTCGTCATCCTGGCCGAGCGCGGCCAAAAGCGCGATGGTGACAATCGAGCGTTCGCGCTTGCTCCAGCCGGGCCGCGACCAGACATGCCCCCACGCCGCCTCGGTGATCAGTTCCTGGAACGGCTGATCGAAATCGGTCTTGGTGGTTTCCACCCGGTTGACATGCTCTTCGCCCAGCACGACGCGGCGCGTGGCCATGCCCTGCAGATAACGACGCGATGGGGCAGCCGTATCCGTCATGATTTCCCTCCAAGCTTGAATTCATCGACAAAGGCCCTGATCACGGCGACCAGCGTTTCCGGCTGTTCGACACAGGGAATATGGCCGGCATCCCGGATCACCTCATAGCGCGCACCCGGGATGAGCTTTGCCAGTTCGAGCACCAGATCCGGCGGGGTCGAACCGTCCTGATCGCCGACGACGCAGATGGCAGGCACCGCGATGCGCTTTGCCGCTTCGGTGAAATCCGCATCGCGCAGCGCCGCGCAGGTACCGCCATAGCCATCGGCAGGCTGGCGGATGAGCATGTTGCGGTAGCCGGTCAGATCATTGGCCCGCTCCCGGTGGAAGGCCGGGGTGAACCAGCGCTGCAGGATCGTGTCGGCAATGGATGCGATGCCATTCCGGTTCACCGCGTCGATGCGCGCATTCCAGAATTCGGCTGTGCCGATCCTGTGCGCGGTATCGCACAGGACCAGAGCCTGCACGAGTTCGGGCCGCGTGGCATAAAGGCCCTGCGCCACGAGCCCGCCAACGGACAGACCGCAGATAACGGCATCCTTGACCGAGAGGTAGTCGAGCAAACCCGCGAGATCACCGACATGATCATCGATGCTGTAAGGAGGCGCTCCCAGATCGGAAAGGCCATGGCCGCGCATGTCATAGGCAACGATGGCAAACTCTCCGACCAGACGCACAATCACGTCACGCCAGATGCGAAAATCCGTACCAAGGGAGTTGGCGAAAACCAGCACGGGCTTGCCTGCGGGCGCGCTGATCAACTGATAATGCAGCGTAACGCCATTGATGTGAGCAAATTGCACCGAAGTCCTCCCGGTCAGTTATGTCGATAATGGATTATGCATTTGGTTCAGTAAAATGATATCTTGCCGCATTCGCTTAACCCAGGGGTTATGAAATATATGATCGACGGCCGTATCAAGTTCCGCCACCTGCAGACTTTTCTCGAAGTTGCCCGCCAGAAAAGCGTGATGAAGGCGGCGGCGATCCTTCATATCAGCCAACCGGCCGTAACCAAAACCATTCGTGAAATGGAGGAGGTGCTCGGGGTTGCCATGTTCGAGCGCGACGGGCGCGGCATCCGCATCACCCGGTTCGGCGAGGTTTTCCTGCGCTATGCCGGAGCGGCGATCACCGCGCTGCGGCAGGGCATCGATTCCGTCAGCAACGAGCAGTCGGGCGAGGGGGTTCCCGTCCGGGTGGGCGCCTTGCCGACGGTTTCCACCCGCATCATGCCGCAGGCCATCAGCCTGTTCCTGCAGGAGAAGACACAGAGCCGGCTGAAAATCGTCACCGGCGAAAATGCCGTGCTGCTCGAACAATTGCGGCTCGGCGATCTTGACCTCGTGGTCGGACGGCTGGCGGCGCCGGAAAAAATGACCGGCTTTTCCTTCGAACATCTCTATTCCGAACAGGTGGTGTTTGCCGTCAGTGCCCGGCATCCGCTGCTCAATGCCAGCGAGGACATTTTCAACCGCCTTGCCGAATTCCCCGTGCTGATGCCGACGCGGGCATCCATCATCCGGCCCTTCGTCGACCGGTTTCTCATCGCCAATGGCGTGGCCAAGCTGCCGCATCAGATCGAGACAGTTTCCGATGCTTTTGGCCGGGCTTTCGTCCGCTCCCATCAGGCGGTGTGGATCATTTCGGCAGGGGTGGTTGCCGGGGACGTCGCCGACGGGGCGCTTGCGCTGCTGCCCATCGACACAACCGAGACCAAGGGACCGGTTGGCTTGACAACCCGCGCGGACGTTACCCCGTCATTGCCGCTGATGATCCTGATGCAGACCATCCGCGAGGCGGCAGGAGAGATGAAACCGGATCAGAAAAACTCGTCGAGCAGCCGGTAATAAGCCAGCTTTGCCGGATCGGCCTGCATCGGGCCGTAGCAATCCAGAAAAAGCTCCACCCTTTCGTCGCCGAAATTATCCGCAATGCTGCGGCACGCCAGCGCAATATCCTGGTAGCGATCGGCAAGACCAAGCCGGCCGCAGTCGATATAGCCGGTGAAGATGCCATTCCCGGCCATGAAATTCGGCAGGCAGGCATCGCCGTGGGTCACGACGACATCCGCTGTCTCGGGCCTTTTCGCCACAAGCCGGCCGAAAAGTTCGGATGCCGTCTTTCCCAGCATATCGTCGTCGAAATCCGTCTCGTCCACCAGCCCGGCCTGCATGCGGGCCCACGCAGCTTCAATGCGCCCGTCAAGCCGGTGATCGAATGGACAGGTCGCGGGATCAAGCGCATGCAACTGGCGCAGCGCCCCGGCAAAAATCCGGATACGCGTTGCGATGGACAATGAATCGGCCGAGGCAAGATCTTCACCGGGAACCCCGCTCAGCAACAGCCAGAAGCGGCCGGCATGGGCGCCCTCGAAGAAAACATCGGGGCAGGGCATATCGCGGGAGGACAGCCAGCAAAGCCGCGCCGCCTCATCGGGCAACTCACCGTAAGGGCTAACGGCTTCGACCTTGATGAAGAGCCGGGGCAAGCGTTCGCCTTGCAGCATGAAAACCTGCGCATCGGAACAGCCGAGCGCATCGCGGCTCCAGCTGTAGCCCGCGACGAGAGCCTGCAGTTGCGGCGGCACAAGCATAGCGTCCGGCGGGTTTGTTGTCGCGGTCATGGGAATTTCCGGTTTCAGGCGTGTTCTTCAGGCACGCATATGCGGGCGGTGGAACCGAAGCAATAACCTAAAATGGCAGTCCCACATAGTTCTCGGCAAGCGCGGTCGATGCCGCCCGGGAGTGGGTGAGATAATCGAGTTCGGCCTCCTGTATTTTCTGGCCGAATGCGCCGGTATCGGGAAAGCGATGCATCAGCATCGTCATCGACCAGGAAAACCGCACCGCCTTCCACACGCGCAAAAGTGCACGGCGCGAATAGTCGTCGAGGGCCGCCGTGCTCTTATCGGCATAATAGTCGCGCAGACCTTCGAAGAGATAATGCACGTCGCTGGCTGCCAGATTGAGACCCTTTGCCCCCGTCGGCGGCACGATGTGGGCGGCATCGCCAGCCAGGAACAAACGGCCGAAGCGCATGGGTTCGGCCACGAACGAGCGAAGCGGCGCGATGGACTTTTCAAATGACGGGCCTGTTGTGACAGCAGCCGCATCCTCTTCCGGCAGCCGGCGCCGCAACTCGTCCCAGAACCGGTCGTCGGACCAGTCCTCCACCCTGTCGTCCAGCGGGCACTGCACGTAATAGCGGCTGCGCGTCAGGGAGCGCATCGAGCACAGTGCAAAGCCGCGTGGATGGTTGGCATAAATCAGCTCATGTGCCGCCGGAGGCACCTCCGCCAGAACACCGAGCCAGCCAAAGGGGTAGGTGCGTTCGAACGTCCGGATCGCCTCCACCGGCACGGACCGGCGGCTGACCCCATGAAATCCGTCGCACCCGACAATGAAGTCGCAATCGATGCGGTTGGGTCTACCGTCCTTTTCGAAGGTGACGAACGGCTTTTCCCCGTCGAAATCATGGATGGCAACGTTCTGCGCCCCGTAAAATGCCGGTGCACCGCCCGCCTCGCGCTGCTGCATCAGATCACGGGTCATCTCGGTCTGGCCGTACACCGTCACCCGCTTGCCGCCCGTCAGATCGAACAGATCGATGCGATGATTGCGCCCGTCGAACGCCAGCGAAAAGCCGTCATGCGGCAGGCCTTCCGCATGCAGACGGGCGCTGGCGCCCGCCTCGTCGAGCAGCCGCACCGTGCCTTCTTCCAGCACTCCGGCGCGCACGCGCCCCAGAATATGGTCCTTGCCCGACCGGTCGAGGATGATGTTGTCGATACCGGCCCGGGTCAGAAGCTGACCGAGCAGAAGCCCGGCAGGTCCAGACCCGATGATAGCCACGTGCGTGCGCATGATGCCTCCCAGCATGAAATAATTGCGCAAGGCTAGCGGCAGGACGCATCTGAACAATGGACTTCTCAGGCAAAAAACAGGACAATCTGAACATTGGGGACGGGAGGAACCGATGAGCGGCGCAGTACCAACCTATGATCTCTATGGCGAAAACCATCCGAAACGGCCGGATTTCTGGCTGCATTGGGAGACAATCGCCTCCAGAAGCCAATTGCACAATTGGGAGATCAAAACCCATCGCCACGCGGCATTCTTTCAGATTTTGTACTTTCGCGGCGGAACCGGCGATGCGGTTTTCGGCGCGCACAGCCATCCCATACAACCACCGGTCATGATCACCGTGCCGCCGCAATGCGAGCATGGCTTCCGGTTTTCCCGGGATATGGATGGCATGGTCATCACCATGCTGGCCGCGCGCTTCGGGTCTTCCGGCCGCACCATCTGCGACGCCGGCATGCCGCCGCGATTGATTTCGCTCATACCCGATCACGCCGATGCAGCGTTTCTGACGCACAGTCTCGAGCGCCTGTGCGCTGAGCTCGCATCGGGCGGCGCCTTTCACGACGATCTGGTGGAATCCTATCTCAAATCCATCGTTCTTCTGGCAGCGCGCATGACCGCCCCGGAACTGCCGCCCGGCGGTGAAAGCTCCAGTACGGAGGAGCGCCTGAAACTGCTGAATATCATGGTCAACCGGCATTTCCGCGAACATCGCCCGGCGGAGTTCTATGCCGGACACCTCGGCTTGTCGGCAACCCATCTCAACCGCATCGTCAAGGCGGCGACGGGGCAGAGCACCAATGGCCTGCTGGCACGCCGCCTTGCCGATCAGGCGAAGCGCGATCTGGTGTTCACCTCTGCCAGTATCAAGCAGATTGCCTATGATCTCGGCTTTGCTGATCCGGCTTATTTCACCCGGTTTTTCACCAGGGAGACCGGCACGACACCCCGGCAGTACCGCACCGAGCAAAGCGCCAGAATGGCTGTCTGAACCGATGGCCTGTCATACCAGCACCGCGGCGATAGTATCGCGGGTCGATTGCATGGCGGGCAGATAGCGCTCGATCATTTCCGCGATCGTCACGCGCGGTGCCTGCGCCCCGACATTGATGGCGGCGATGGTCATGCCGCGCGTGTTGCGCACGGGAACCGCGATGGAGCACAGCCCGATCTCCAGTTCCTGGTCGATCACCGCATAGCCCTGCGCCCTGACGGTGCGCACTTCATCCATCAGGTCCGGCAGCGCGGTCTTCGTGCGCGGCGTGTTCGCCGGGCGGTTGCTGCCTGCAAGGATGCGCAGTGCGTCGTCATCGCTCATCGCCGCGAGCAGGACCCGGCCCATGGAGGAACAATAGGCGGGAAGGCGGCTGCCGGGATTGAGATTGATCGACATGACACGCTTGTGCGAGGCACGCGCGATGTAGACGATCTCATTGCCGTCGAGCACCGAAGCCGAGGCGCTTTCGCCGGTTTTTTCCGACAGCTGGTCGAGAAAGGGCTGCATCAGCCGGGGCAGGGGTGTCGATGACAGGTAGGAATGGCCAAGACGCAGGATGCGCGGCGTCAGCGTGAAGAATTTTCCGTCATAATCCGCATAGCCAAGCTGTGTGAGCGTCAGCAGGCAGCGGCGGGCCGTGGCGCGCTCCAGCCCGGTCATCCGCGCAATATCCGTGATCGACAGGCGCGTATTGACCGCGTCGAAGGCCTCGATGACGGCAAGCCCCTTGGCAAAACCGCTGATGAAATCCGTTTCACGCATCCACACCTGCCTTATCCGCTGCATTTCCGCACAATTTGTGCGATATACGAACAAATGTCAAATAACGCACAAAATCATTGACGGGCGGAACGCGACGGGACTACGCCATGGGGACAAATGGAGGTTTGCACCAGATGCCGGCCATCGCCGTGCCTCGGGAACAGCGACAGGGAGAGAGACGTGGCAAAAATCTGCACGCTTGCCGAAGCCATAGGGGACAATGTCAGGGATGGCGATACACTCGCCATGGAAGGGTTCACCCACCTCATTCCCTATGCCGCTGGGCATGAGATCATCCGGCAGGGCCGCAAGGAGCTCTTCCTTGTGCGCATGACGCCCGACCTCGTCTATGACCAGCTGATCGGCGTCGGCGCAGCGCGCGGCATGAAGTTCTCCTGGGGCGGCAATCCCGGCGTGGGCTCGCTGCATCGCTTCCGCGACGCGGTGGAAAACCAGTGGCCGCGACCGCTTGAGATCGAGGAACATTCGCACGCGGCCATGGCCAATGCCTATGAGGCGGGGGCGGCCAATCTGCCGTTCGCCGTTCTGCGCGGCTATATCGGCGCTGACCTTGCCAAGGTCAATCCGAACATCCGGTCGGTCACCTGTCCCTTCACCGGCGAGGTGCTCGCCGCCGTTCCCTCCATCCGTCCTGACGTGTCGATCATCCATGCCCAGCGCGCCGACCGGCAGGGCAATGTGCTGATCGAGGGCATTTCCGGCGTGCAGAAGGAGGCGGTGCTGGCCGCCAGCCGTTCCATCGTGACGGTGGAGGAAATCGTCGACGAGTTGAATCCGCCATCGCCCAATGCTGTGGTCCTGCCCCGATGGGCCATCAATGCCGTCGTGCATGTGCCGGGCGGCGCGTTCCCCTCCTATGCGCATGGTTACTATCCGCGCTCCAATGCCTTCTACATCGCCTGGGACAAGATCGCCCGCGACCGCGACAGCTTTACGGCGTGGATCAGGGAGAACGTCCTTGCCGGCAAGCCGGAAGATTTTGCCCGCCACGCCGTCCGGCGTGCGGCGAATGCAGCGTGAGGAGCAAGACCATGACCCAGGATTTCACCCCCACGGAAATGATGACCATTGCCGCCGCCCGTGCGCTGACCAATGATGATGTCTGCTTTGTCGGGATCGGCGCACCCTCCGCCGCCTGCAACGTGGCGCGGCTGACCCATGCGCCTGACATCACACTGATCTACGAAAGCGGCACCATCGGCACCAAGCCGGATGTGCTCCCGCTTTCCATCGGCGACGGCGAACTCTGCGACACCGCCCTGTTCACCGTGTCGGTGCCGGAAATGTTCCGCTACTGGCTGCAGGGCGGGCGCATCACCACCGGATTTCTCGGCGGCGCACAGATCGACCGCTTTGCCAATCTCAACACGACGGTGGTCGGCCCTTATGATGCACCGAAAGTGCGGCTGCCCGGCGGCGGCGGCGCACCCGAGATATCAAGCAATTGCGGCCAGATTTTCATCACCATGGCGCTGACCAATCGCGGTTTTGTCGACCGTCTCGATTTCATCACCTCGATGGGGCATGGCGAGGGCGGCGATCATCGCGCACGCCTCGGCATGAAAACCAAAGGGCCGACCCGGGTCATCACGGACCTGTGCATTTTCGAGCCTGATCCGGTCACCAAAGAGCTGACCGTGGTGTCGATCCACAGGGGTGTGACACGCGGACAGATCGAAGAGAATTGCGGCTGGCCCGTCCGGTTTGCTAAGGAGATCGTGGAAACGCCAGTCCCCACTGCAACCGAACTTTCCGTGCTGCGCGATATCAATGCCCGCACGAAACGCGCTCACGAGGCCGCCTGATGTCTGAAGCCTATATCTGCGACTATATCCGCACGCCCATCGGCCGCTTCGGCGGCGCCTTAGCCTCCGTCCGCACGGACGATCTGGGCGCCATTCCGCTGAAAGCCCTGATGCAGCGCAATCCCTCCGTCGACTGGGAAGCCATCGGTGAAGTCATCTATGGTTGCGCCAATCAGGCGGGCGAGGACAACCGCAATGTGGCACGCATGTCCCTGCTTCTGGCAGGCCTGCCGGTGGCGGTGCCGGGCACGACGATGAACCGCCTGTGCGGTTCGGGGATGGATGCGGTGATCACGGCGGCCCGCGCCATCAAGGCCGGGGAAATCGAGATTGCCATTGCCGGCGGCGTCGAATCCATGTCGCGCGCGCCCTTCGTTCTACCGAAAGCCGAAGGTGCGTTTTCGCGCCACGCGGAAATTCACGACACCACCATCGGCTGGCGCTTCGTCAACCCGCTGATGCAGCAGCAATACGGCATCGATTCCATGCCGGAGACCGGCGAGAATGTCGCCGAGGAGTTTCATGTCTCGCGCGCCGATCAGGATGCTTTCGCTGTGCGCTCCCAGCAAAGGGCAGGGGCGGCCGTGGACAATGGCCGGCTTGCCAGGGAAATCACGCCCGTCATCATTCCCCAGCGCAAGGGCGACCCGGTGATCGTCGACCGCGACGAGCATCCGCGCCCGCAGACAACGCTCGAGCAACTGGCCAAACTGCCGACGCCCTTCAGGAAGGGCGGATCGGTGACAGCGGGCAATGCTTCGGGTGTCAATGACGGTGCAGCGGCGCTGATCATCGCATCGGAAGCGGCAGCGCGGAAATACGGGCTGACCCCCATCGCCCGCATCATCGGCGGTGCGACCGCCGGTGTTCCACCGCGCATCATGGGGATCGGCCCTGTCGCCGCCACTGAGAAACTCTGCGCGCGGCTTGGCCTGACACCGCAGGATTTCGGCGTGATCGAGCTCAACGAAGCCTTCGCTGCGCAGGCGCTGGCGGGGATCCGCGAGAGCCAGAAGCAGCATGAG
>NZ_CABSQF010000080.1:0-8088 GCF_902479695.1 uncultured Phyllobacterium sp.
CCATGCGTACACGCACGACGAGTCTAGCAAAACCCAGCGCAGCCGGACCGACGTGCGGCTGCATTCCAAGACCAGTGCTTTCCGCAGCGAAGGTGGTATAAAGAGCCTGCGAGTCTACACCGCTCCCGATGCGCTGAACGACCAGCTCGGCCCGCTCGTCTTCCCGCCGCGCGAAGACGGCAGCGATCCGCGCATCTGCCAGGTCTGCGGAACCGGCAATCTCTCGCTGAAGCTCGGAAAGTACGGCGCGTTCGTCGGCTGCTCGAACTATCCGGAATGCAAGTTCACCCGTCAGCTCGGCGGCAGCGAAGCCTCCGGCGAGAACGGCAATGGCGACGAGCCGAAGGTGCTCGGCAAGGATCCCTATACGGACGAGGACGTCAGCGTGCGCAACGGCCGTTTCGGCCCCTATGTGCAGCGCGGCGACGGCAAGGAAGCCAAGCGCGCCAGCCTGCCGAAGGGCTGGACCATCGACGCCATGGACCATGAAAAGGCGCTGGCGCTCCTGTCATTGCCACGCGACGTGGGCCAGCATCCCGAATCGGCCAAGATGATTTCGGCGGGTATCGGTCGTTACGGTCCCTATCTCTCGCATGACGGCACCTATGCCAACCTGGAAAGCGCGGAAGACGTGTTCTCCATCGGCCTCAACCGCGCCGTCACGGTGCTGGCGGAAAAGCTGGCCAAGGGCCCGGGCCGCGGGCGCGGCACACCAGCGGCGCTGAAGGATCTGGGCGAACATCCCGATGGCGGGCCGATCACCGTGCGCGACGGCAAATACGGTCCCTATGTCAATTGGGGCAAGGTCAATGCGACCCTGCAGAAGGGCAAGGACCCGGCAACCGTCACCGTCGAGGAAGCCCTGCTCCTCATCGCCGAGAAGGCCGGGGCCAAGGGCACCAAGAAAGCCCCTGCCCGCAAGGCCGCGGCGAAAAAGCCCGCCGCCAAGAAACCAGCCGCCAAAAAGGCGGCGACGAAAAAAGCTAGTTAGGGACCCGAACATTGGCACGCCGTATCTCTCCACCCAAAGGAAAAAAGCGGCCTGCCAGTTCCGCAGAAACCGGTCGCGAGCCCTATCTGCCGGGCCGCGAGGAAATTCTCCAGTTCATCAAGGAGAATCCGGACCGCGCGGGCAAGCGCGATATCGCCAAGGCCTTCAACCTCAAGGGCGATGCACGCATCGGCCTGAAAGACATTCTGCGCGATCTGGCCGATGACGGCCTGGTGGAAAAGCGGGCGAAGCGCCTTGCCGTTCCCGGCAGCCTGCCAAGCGTTGCCGTCCTCGATATCACCGGACGCGAGGGCGATGGCGGGCTGATTGCCAAGCCGGCCGAATGGCCTGCCGATCACGAGGATCGGCCGCCTACCGTTTTCATCCGCGCCTCGCGCAACCAGAAGGGCCCGACGCCCGGCGTCGGCGACCGCGTTCTCGCCCGCATTTTTCAAGGCGCCGATCCGAGCGGTCCGGCCTATACGGCCCGCGTCATCAAACGCATCGAACACCGCAAGGATGCGGTGCTGGGCGTTTTGCGCCATCTCGACAATGGCGAATGGCGGATCGAGCCGGTGGAGCGGCGGCAGGCGGAGCTTTCCGTCGACCCGGCCCAGCTGAACAATGCCAAGGCGAACGACCTCGTTGAAGTCGAAGTGAGCAAGATCGGCCGCTACGGGCTGGCGCTTGCCCGGATCAGCCAGATCATCGGCTCCGTTGCCAGCGAGCGGGCGCTGTCGATGATCGCCATCCATGAGCACGAAATCCCGCATGTGTTTCCCGACAGCGTCATTGCCGAGGCGGAAAAGGCCAAGCCCGCCACCATGGCGCACCGGGAGGACTGGCGGCACGTGCCGCTTGTCACCATCGATCCGGCCGACGCCAAGGATCACGACGATGCCGTCTGCGCCGAAGCGGACACGGACGAGAAGAATCCCGGCGGCTTTATCGCAACCGTCGCCATCGCCGACGTCGCCGCCTACATCACGCCGGGTTCGGCACTCGACCGCGAAGCGCTGAAGCGCGGCAATTCGGTCTATTTCCCCGACCGCGTCGTTCCCATGCTGCCTGAGCGCATTTCCAACGACCTGTGCTCGCTGAAGGAACTGGTCGACCGCCCCGCCCTTGCCGTGCGCATGATTTTCGGTGCCGACGGGCGCAAGATTTCGCACACATTCCACCGGATCATGATGCGCTCGCATGCGCGCCTGTCCTATCCGCAGGCACAGGCCGCCATTGACGGTGCGACCGACGAGAAGACGGCGCCCATTCTCGACAGCATCCTGAAGCCGCTCTGGGCGGCCTATGCCGTGCTCAAGCGCGGGCGCGATTCCCGCGAACCGCTGGAACTCGACCTGCCGGAAAAGAAAATCCTGCTGACGCCGGAAGGCAAGGTCGACAAGGTGGTGATTCCGCCGCGGCTCGATGCGCACAAGCTCATCGAAGAATTCATGATCCAGGCCAATGTCGCCGCCGCCGAAACGCTGGAGCGCAAGCGCCAGCCGCTGATCTTCCGCATCCACGATGCGCCCTCGCTGGCCAAGCAGGAAATTCTGCGCGAGTTTTTGCGCACGCTGGATATTTCGCTGGCGCGCGGCGCCGAACTGCGCCCGAACCAGTTCAACCATATTCTCAAGCGCGTCGAAGGCAGCGAACAGCAGGAACTGGTCAATCAGGTCGTCCTGCGCTCGCAGTCGCAGGCGGAATACAACCCCGAGAATATTGGCCATTTCGGTCTCAACCTGCAGAAATATGCCCACTTCACCTCGCCGATCCGCCGTTACGCCGACCTGATCGTGCATCGCGCGCTGATCGCGGCGCTGGCGCTCGGCCCCGACGGCATCACCCATAAGGAAGAGGAAGATCTGCCGGAGATCGCCGCGCTGATTTCCACCTCGGAGCGGCGCGCCATGGCGGCCGAACGCGACACGGTCGACCGGCTGATCGCCCATCACCTCGCCGGACAGGTCGGCAGCAGTTTCCAGGGGCGGATTTCCGGCGTGACCAAGGCCGGGCTGTTCGTTGCCCTTGCGACATATGGTGCCGATGGCTTTATTCCCATTTCAACCCTCGGCGATGATTACTATCTTTACGACGAAACCAACCATGCCCTTTCGGGCGAAAGAAGCGGCAAGGGCTTCCGGCTGGGCGATATCGTCGATGTGCGCCTGATCGAGGCCCTGCCGGTGGCGGGTGCATTGCGGTTCGAAATGCTGACCGAACCGCATGCCGTTCCAAGCGGCGTGCGCTCGCACCACAAGGCCAAGCGTTTTGCGCGCGGAAGCCAGAAACGTCCGGGCGGGTTTTCTCGCGGCGGGCGAAGAGGTAAGGGATGACGGAACATATTTTTGGTGCGGATACTGCCCCGGCAAGACCCGTCCGCCCGGTGGGGCAGGCCATGTGGCGCGGCTTTCGCAGCCGATGCCCGCATTGCGGCGAAGGAAAACTGTTCCGCGCCTTCGTCAAATCGGTCGACCGCTGCGCCGTCTGCGGCGAGGACTATACCCACCAGCAAGCCGATGATTTTCCTGCTTATATAACCATCACAATTGTAGGCCATATTGTGCTGGGCGGATTCCTCGCGGTGGAAACGCTCGTCCTGCTTTCAAGCTGGGTGCATCTGGCAATCTGGGCACCCCTCACGGTTGCCATGTCAATCGCCCTGCTCCAACCGATAAAGGGCGCGATCATTGGATTGCAATGGGCCAATTACATGCATGGTTTCGGCGGCGAAACCGATGAGCTGGAACCGCCGGAACGGTGACACGATGCCATTGAGCGACCTCGACAAATCCGCGCCTGCCAAAGCCGCACATGCCCGCCTGCGGCCGCGCGATGCCGCATCGCTGCTGCTCGTTGACCGCACGGGCAAGGATGTGCGCATCCTCATGGGCCGGCGCCACATGCGCCATGTCTTCATGCCGGGGAAATTCGTGTTTCCGGGCGGGCGCACCGAACGGGCCGATGGCCGGATTGCCGCCTTTGGCGAGTTGACGCCGGCCGACGAGGGCAATCTTTTGAAGGGCATGGGCACGCGCCCCAGCACCCAGCGCTGTCGCGCCCTCGCCCTTTCCGCCATCCGCGAGACGTTTGAGGAAGCCGGGCTGTTCCTCGGCCGGCACGCACCCGCCGCCATCGGCCACCCCGATTGGGCTGCCTTTGACCAGCGCGGCATCCTGCCCGACCTTTCGGCCATGCGCTATTTTGCCCGGGCCACCACGCCGCCCGGCGGCTCGCGCCGCTTCGACACGCGCTTTTTCATGGCCTTCCGCGAAGCGGTGGCCGACAGCCTGCCCGAGGGCACCGGACCGTCGCTGGAGCTCGAGGAGCTGTGCTGGCTGCCCTTCAACGACGCCCTGAAGCTCGATATTCCGACGATCACCCGCGCCATCATCCAGGAGGCGCAGGCGGTGCTGGAGACCAATCCGGCCCTGCAACCCGGCCACACCGTCGTTGAATACCGCATGAAATACGGGCGCTTCGTCCGAGAGGTCTTCTAGTTCATGGATGCAATGCAGAAGACGTCCGACCAGATCGTGGTCCGGTCATCCTGGCGCGCCCTTGTTGCGGCCATCGCGACGATCAGTGCCGTCGGTGTCGCCATCGGCCTCGGCATTCCGCTGCTCAGCGTCATCCTGGAAAATCGCGGCCATTCCGCCACGATGATCGGCCTCAATGCGGCGGTTGCCGGCATCGCCTCCATCGTGGCCGCGCCCTTCGCCGCTTCCATCGCCGCGCGGCTCGGCGTGGTGCCGACATTGCTGATCATGCTCTTGATCGGCGCCTGCTCCTTCTTCGGCTTCTATGTCTTCAGCGATTTCTGGGTCTGGGTGGTGCTGCGCGTCTTCCTGCATTTCGCCCTGACCATGCTGTTCATCCTGTCGGAATACTGGATCAACACCGCCGCGCCGCCGGAAAAACGCGGGCTGGTGCTCGGCGTCTACGCCACGGTGCTGTCCATGGGGTTTGCGCTCGGACCCTGGCTGTTTTCGCGCATCGGCAGCACCGGCATCACGCCGTTTGCCGTTGGCTTCGGCATCATCATCTTCGCCATGCTGCCTGTTCTCCTGGCGTGGAAGGAAAGCCCCGACTTTCACGAGGAGGAACATGTGCCCTTCGCCCCCTTCATCTGGGCGGTGCCGACGGCAACGGCAGCCGTCTTCGTGTTCGGCGCGGTGGAAACCGGCGGCTTTGCGCTGTTTCCGGTCTACGGCTCGCGCATCGGCTACAGCGAGGCGGATGCCGCCCTGCTCCTGACCACCATCGGTCTTGGCAATGTGCTGATGCAGATCCCGATCGGCCTGCTCAGCGACCATGTGCAGGACCGCCGCAAGATCCTGCTGGTCTGCGCCCTGGTCGGGCTTGCCGGCATGTGCATCCTGCCCTTCATCACCGCCAACTGGTATCTGGTGGCGGGCCTGTTCTTCATCTGGGGCGGCGTGGTGGCCGGGCTCTATACGGTCGGCCTTGCGCATCTCGGCTCGCAGCTCACCGGCCGCGAACTCGCCTCGGCCAATGCGGCGTTCGTGTTCTGCTATGCCGTCGGCATGCTGGTCGGCCCGCAGGCACTGGGGCTTGGCATGGATGCGATGGGCCCCGGCGGATTTGCGGTGTCGCTGGCGATATTCTTCGCCGGTTACGCGCTTCTGGTCGGTTCCCGGCTGATAAGACGCAGGAATTAGGGCGCGCATTGGTCTCTTTTCGGAGAATCACCCGAAGCTACACCACAAAGTAGAACCAGTTTACTACTTCTAATTAAGCGGGAAAAAATGGGCGGAATTTCTTAATACTTTAGTATAACTTGCCGCCAAAACCGGCGGGTTAACGCTTTGCCCATATATTTTGCACTTGACTATTACACGTCATTGCAACTCTATTTGCCTCACATTTTATTTTTCTATTTCTGCATTTCAAACGACGCTTATATTGGGAACTATATTTCATGTTTTTTCACGCCTCTGGCGCGGCTTTTTCCGCGCGTTCTGATCGCTTGTCCAAATTCCGCAACCATCTGATGAGCAGCGTCTGTGCCGCGCTGATCGTTGCTGCTGCCGGATCCGGAGCCCATGCGCAGGAGGTGCCGGGCAAGTATTTCAATGCCGATGGCAGCAGGACAGATGATCTGGAAAAGGCGGCGGCGACATGGCGTGCCGACAAGGAGTTTCAGGGCAATTGGGGTGTTGGGGCCTTGAAAGCAGAATACGCCTATGCGCGCGGCTTGTACGGGCAAAACATTAAAATCGGCGTAGTGGATTCTGGAATTTATCTACCCCACCCGGAATTTACCCCGTCCCGTTTTCATCCGGTCACCGTTGAAGGAAATTATCTTGCTGACAACAATTGGACTGACGATAAAAAACGCACGTTCAAAAAGGGTGAGGTTTTCAGTGTACCCGGAGTTTATATTAGCGGGGTCAACAATGCTCACGGAACTGAAGTCAGTGGTACGATAGGCGCTGCCAAAGACGGGGTTCAGTTTCATGGGGTGTCTTTTGAAGCTGATATCTATTCAGCGAATACCAACGGGACAGATAATATTCAGCAAGGCTCCAACAACCTTGATTATAATTATTTCACAGCAGTTTATGATGCTCTAGGCAAACAAGGAACACGAGTTATCAATAACAGCTGGGGACAAATATCCAGTATATCAGCTGAAAGTCGAGTGAGTACGCCAAACGAACTAGCAAACGCTTATAAAAACTTCGGGCAGCTTAGAACAAGTGGTCATAAGACTTGGCTCGACGCCATCGCAGAATCTGTAGAGAAGCATGATGTGATCCAAACCAATTGGGCGGGAAATGCCGATGTTGAGTCTCCCACCAGCCCAAGTCTGGAGCCAAACCTCCCCTATTTCAGATCAGAGTTGGAGGGACATTGGCTCGCAGTCAGTGGATATGCGCGTGACATGGGCCAAGTTTACAATAAATGTGGCGCTGCCAAATATTGGTGCGTCATGGCGCCGACAGATGTTCTATCAACAGATATAAATGGTGGCTATAGTCCCAATTTTAATGGCACTTCTGCGGCTACTCCCCATGCGTCGGCCTCGCTTGCATTGATTATGCAGCGTTTTCCTTACATGACCAATGCTGAATCCTTGTCTGTATTGCTGACAACGGCACAGAACATGGAGGACGATCCCAATAGACCCCAGCATACCTTAGGAAAGTTGTGGCGTAACGTGACTCCTTTGAAACCCGGTTTAACAGATCTTCCCAATGCCTATGGTTGGGGCCTAATCGATCTTAAGAAAGCCATGAACGGTCCTGGTCAGTTCCTCGGTCGGTTCGATGCGAATCTGGGTGCCGGCGTGAAGGACACGTGGAGCAACGACATTTCGCAGGTGGCGCTGGACCAACGCAAACGGGAAGAAACGGAAGAGGTGGCCGCTTGGGCTGCGCGCAAGAAGGCGCAGGGGTGGGAAAGCGGTTTTGGCGAAAAACAGCGCTCTGAACTGGCGAAGATAATCCAACCGCAGTTTTCTTCTGACAAGATCGCTGCCGCCGAAGCCCTGCTGACGACGTTGTTCAAAGCCATAGGTGCCAACAAGTCCAGCTTTACCAAAGCTGTAATGGATGCCAACCGCAAAATCAAAGCTGATCCGCTTGCATCGGCCCTGCTTGCCGATTTCACAAACGCTTATCCGAAAGCAGTCACAACCTACGGAACAGATCCCAGCGCAGATTTTGCGGCCTATAAAGCCGGTCGAAAAGACGATCCTCTCGCGGTGCTGAAACAGAAAATGTTGGCTGAACAGATAACGTCGCTGGAAACGGAATATCAGTTCACCGAATCCCGCACCGCCTATCTCTCCGGCAAGCTTGCCGATCCCAAATCCTATGATGCGGGGCTGACGAAATCCGGGCCGGGCTCGCTGTCGTTGACGGGGAAGAATACCTATCGCAGCGATACGCTGATCAACAGCGGCGAACTTGGCATCGGGCTTGGCGGTTCCATCGTCTCGGCGTCGGTCATCAATGATACGGGCCTTTTGACCGTCGATGGCACGGCGGCTGCGGTGACGGCGAATGCGGGCGGGCAGTTGAAGGTCAATGCCACGGGTGCGACCGGCGATCTCATGCTGAATGGCGGCT
>NZ_CABSQF010000081.1:0-7868 GCF_902479695.1 uncultured Phyllobacterium sp.
CCACATGGCCGATCTCGTGGGCAAGCACGCCGAGCAGCATGTCCGTGTCGCCATCCGCCAGCCTGACCAGCTGGTCGGTGATGACGACCGTGCCGTCCGGCAAGGCGAAGGCATTGGGGCCGATGATGCCGCCATCGCGAAAATTCAGATTGAAGCCGCCAGCGCCGAGGCTGGATTTGGCCGCGAGTTTGCCGAAGCCGTCATTCAGCTTGACCTTGTCGGCATCCGGCACAGTGCTGGGCGAGAAAACCGTGGTGTCGAGCGTTTGCAGCGTCCCTTTCGACATGAGGGCGGGGACAACCGGCGGCGTGACCACAACGGCGACTTCGACCAGCGCGGGCACGGCAAAGCGGTAGATCGAGAAGGCGAAGACAAAGGTCAGGAGGGCGAGAGCCAGCAGCCGGGGATGGAACCGCTCCAGCCGGTGTATCCACCCGGCGCTGCGCCCCTTCTGCGCCGCCACAAGCGCATCGATGGCGTCATTGTCCATCGTCTCGAAACTGGTCCTATCGGGATAGGTCAGCCGCCGCGGTATCGACCCGACACGGTCGCTGATGCCGATCTGATCGAAGGCGGCGGCGGACAGGACCGTTCCATCCACGGCAACGACCGATACGGCAGCGTCGGCGAAAACCAGACTGGCTCCCCGGCCCGCGCTCGATCCTTCGCGGTACCAGAGGCCTGTCGTCAGTTTTCCCATGTCAGAAGCCAAAGTCGATACCTTCGATATCCATGAATTCCGAACCGACAGCCGAACCGCTGTCCTTGATATCCGAGAAAATCTCGCCGACATCGCCATCAAAGACAATGGCCGTGTAGTCCGCGTGGAAGCGCGCCAGCCGGATGGCGGCCCAGGGCCGCATCAGCCCGAGGGTGACGATGGTGACAACCAGATTGGAAATCATCACCCAGGCATAGGTCCAGCGCGGCATGTCGGAATAGAGATAGTGCCTGTCATCGAATGTCGTGGCACTCAGACCGGCGTTGCGTATGCCGGCGGAATAGAGCAGTCCCGTGACGGCATAGATCAGCAGCACGGGCACGAACAGAAGATATATGAGCAGAATGAATGCCACTTCGCCGCTCGAAGCCTCCGCCTTCATTGCCGCAAGCCCGGCCGATGCGCCGGCGATCAGGATTCCGAAAAGAAAAAGTCCGGCAACCGTCAGTACGGCAGGTAAAACCCAGACGCGATAAAGCGAGCCGATCGTCGGGTCCGGCGAAAACACCTTGCCGCCATAGCGCAGGTTGCCGAGCGTGTAGCGCAAGGTCCACCGGCTGGCGATGGGCGCGAGCAGGCCGAAGGAAATCCCCGCCACAAGGCTGCTGAGGAAAAACGCCCTGACCGCACCCCAATAACCGCCGGTGAAATCGAAGCGCACATTGCGGTAGCTGGTAACGCGTGCGCTGAAACGCAGGCCGCGCGCAATCAGCCAGGGGATCGCGGCGATGAACACCAGGCCGAGCAGCCCGCCGAGGAGCGGCGAAAACCGGAGCAGTATATTGTAGAGGATGAGATAGCCGACGACGAGGATGCGGCCGATCAGAATCTGCTTCGGCCGGGCGTGATAATCGAACCGGCCATCGGCCAGTTTGGTATTGCCGTAGAAATAACGATTGCGCCGCACCTTTGCCCAGGCGGAATAGATGCCGAGCGTCACAATCGTCAGCAATACATTGACGATCCAGATGCCGAAATACTCCTTGGCGGTGCCGGAAAACGAAAACCGGTGACCGGTATATTCAGCCGGACGGCCGAACCGTGGTTGTGGCGAGCCTTCCATGTTTCCCCCGAAACAGTTTTGTCCGACAGGACTCCAGGAACAGGCTTAGCCCGACTTGGGACGGGATAGCAATCACGCGGCCGGAATTTCACCGCGACGGCCGTTTGATATCGCCGACAAACCGCTTTCGCAGGCCGGTTTGTCCTGATATCAGAAATGTCACAATGAGGAGGATGCCATGAAGGATGTGCTGATCGAGCTGGAACGCCGCAGGACCATTGCGCGGGAGGGCGGCGGCAAGACGCGGATCGAGGCCCAGCACAAGCGCGGCAAGCTGACGGCGCGCGAACGCATCGACATTTTCCTCGACGAAGGCTCGTTCGAGGAGTTCGACATGTTCGTCGAACACCGCTCGACCGATTTCGGCATGGAAGAGACAAAATTTGCCGGCGATGGCGTCGTGACCGGCTGGGGCACCATCAACGGGCGCACGGTTTTCGTCTTCGCCAAGGATTTTACCGTGTTCGGCGGCTCGCTTTCCGAGGCGCATGCGGAAAAGGTGCAGAAAATCCAGGACATGGCCCTGCGCAACCGCGCGCCGGTCATCGGGCTTTACGATGCGGGCGGCGCGCGTATCCAGGAAGGCGTGGCGGCGCTCGGCGGCTATGCGGAAATCTTTCAGCGCAACGTGCTTGCGTCAGGCGTCATCCCGCAGATTTCGGTGATCATGGGACCGTGTGCGGGTGGCGACGTCTATTCCCCGGCCATGACGGATTTCATCTTCATGGTGCGCGACACGTCCTATATGTTCGTCACCGGGCCGGATGTGGTGAAGACCGTGACCAATGAAACGGTGACGGCCGAGCAGCTGGGCGGCGCGTCGATCCACACCACCAAATCGTCGATTGCCGACGGCGCCTATGACAATGACGTGGCCGCCCTGTTGCAGATGCGCCGCCTGATTGATTTTCTCCCGGCATCCAACACCGCCGATATTCCCGAGATCGAATGTTTCCAGGATACGGACGAGCCGGATTACTCGCTCGACCGGCTGGTGCCGGACAATGCCAACAAGCCCTACGACATCAAGGAACTGATCCGCAAAACCGTCGATGAGGCGGATTTTTTCGAGATCCAGGAAAGTTTTGCCAAAAACATCGTCGTCGGCTTCGGCCGCGTCGAGGGCCGCACCGTCGGCATCGTCGGCAACCAGCCGATGGTTCTCGCGGGCGTGCTGGACAGCGATGCCTCGCGCAAGGCGGCGCGCTTCGTCCGCTTCTGCGACTGCTTCAACATTCCCATCGTCACGTTCGTCGACGTGCCGGGCTTCCTCCCCGGCACGGCGCAGGAATATGGCGGCCTCATCAAGCATGGCGCCAAGCTCCTGTTCGCCTATGCGGAGGCAACGGTGCCGAAGATCACCATCATCACGCGCAAGGCCTATGGCGGCGCCTATGACGTGATGGCCTCCAAGCATCTGCGCGGCGACATCAATTATGCCTGGCCGTCGGCGCAGATCGCGGTGATGGGTGCCAAGGGCGCGGTGGAAATCATCTACCGCAAGGATATTGGCGATGCGGAGAAAATCGCGGCGCACACGAAGCGTTACGAGGACAGGTTCCTGTCGCCGTTCGTGGCGGCCGAGCGTGGGTACATTGATGAGGTGATCATGCCCCATTCCACGCGCAAGCGGGTGTCGCGGGCACTGCGCATGCTGCGCAACAAGGATCTCGAAAATCCCTGGAAGAAACATGACAATATCCCGCTTTAAGGCGGGATATCGGTATTCAAGACTGTAATGCCGGGAATTGGAAACCGGGAAATTAACGGCGGAAGCTGAAGCCGCCGCTGGATTCGCGAAGGATCTGCGAAATGGTGCGCTTGTCGCATGGCTCTGCCAATTTGGCGGCGGCCTTGACCATTGTTGCGCTCGACTTCACGCCGACCTTCGGCAGTTTGATGACACGTGCTTCAGACGGCGACGACGTTTCTTTATTTATTGTTAGCATTGTTCACACCTCTAGTTAAACTACTCTCGCCAAGAGAATAATCCTGTTTCAGCATGCGTCTGTATTTCGGATGCATTGTGACACTAAGAAAATTCAAACGATTTAACAAATCACTATTTGTATCCGATTTTGACTCTCGTTTGAATAAAACCAACAAATCGTAAAAAGGTTCCCCGTCCGTAAATATCACGTAAATATTACACTATGAAACAACAGTAAAAGGCCATTTTGGCCGGGATGATCCCACTCTTATGGTTAACGCAACAGGCATGGCAGAGGCTGAGCACGTGGTTGTGGTGCGCGGTTCGACAAGCTCACCATGAGGGAAGTGATGTGGTGACAAGGCCAATCGGAAAGATTGCAGAACCTGGCTCCCTGCAATCCTCATCCTCCCTCATGGTGAGCTTGTCGAACCACGCATCAAGGGCTTTGCAACCGGGGTGATCGCGTTGCGGCTTAAATGGCCTCGATGCCGACCTTGCGCTGGATCTGGTCAATCGTCTCCTTGACGAAGAAGGTCAGACCAGCGGTTACGGTCACGATGTGCGTTCCCGTCCCGTAAGGGTTGAACGATACGACATGGGCAAAGTTGAGTGTGATGTGATCGCCGTTGACGTCGGTCAGTTTGATCCACATGGCTGTCTTCCCTCCCAGTTTGACTGCACAGCGGCTTCAACAGACACGCTGTGCCGTCAGGGAAGCAGGTTTCCCGGCATCAGGCAATTCGATTAACGGCATTGCCGGAGATTCTTGCCGACTATGGTTTCCGGCGATAGTGATAGCTGTGCAGTTCGCGGTCAAAACCCAGCGAGGCATAGAGCGCCCGCGCCGGCTGATTGTCGGTGATAACCTGCAGGCAGGCACCCTCGGCGCCTTCGTCCCGCGCCCAGTCGAGCAAGGTTCCAACCGCCCGCTGGCCATAGCCGCGCTTGCGGTAATCCGCATCGGTGGCAACGGATTCCAGCACCAGCAGGCCATTGCTGATGGCACCATAGGCTTTGGCGACGATCCGGCCGTCCATGGTGACGGACGCAAAGGCCTTTGGCACGACGATGGAGGCAATCATATCGGTGAAAACCGCCTGCTCATCATCCGACCAGCCGGAGATGCGCTTGCCGTCACGCGACCAGCCCGGCGTCATCTCGCGCGACAGTTCGGCGGCAGCAGCGCCGCCTGGGCGATGGCGGCGCAGGTCGCAGTGCAGAACCGTGCTGCCACCCTCGAAACGGTAACCGCGCTCGACCAGATGCGACTCCATTTCATCGGCGATGGTCGGAACCCGGAAAATGTAGTCGCGCCCGAGCGCGCCATAGAGTTTTTCTGCAGCATCGATCACGCCGGCGGGTTCGGCGCGCGGTCCGCGCAAAGGATTGACCGAGTTGGTGCGGCGAACGCCGCCGCCGGAAAACCGCATCAGCCAGCCGCTATGCAGAACCTGCCGCGGCGACGGCCACGCATTGAAACACGCTTCCTCGACCCGCCAGTTCAGATCATCCATCACTGCTTTCTCCTAAACCGCCTGCCCTGCCACCCAGCCGGATGACCAGGCCCACTGAAAATTATAGCCGCCGAGCCAGCCCGTCACGTCGACCACTTCACCGATGAAGTAGATGCCTTTGACGGATTTGGCTTCCATCGTCTTCTGGTCGAGCCCGTCCGTGTCGACACCGCCCAGCGTGACTTCCGCCGTGCGGTAGCCTTCGGACCCGGCGGGCTTGACCTGCCATTCATTGATGGCCTTCTCGACGCCGAGCAACTGCTTGTCGGAGACATCGGCGAGATGGCTGTGGATGCCGCTGTTTTCGGCGATCAGCTGCGCCAGCCGCTTCGGCAGAAGCTCCGACAGGGCTGTCTGCAGCGCCTGCCGGCCATTGTGCGCACGGGCGGCGCGCAGCGCGTCAAGAATTTTGACACCCGGCAGCATGGCGACGCTGATCGTGTCGCCCTCGCGCCAATAGGACGATATCTGCAGGATCGACGGGCCGCTGAGACCGCGATGGGTGAAGAGCATGGCTTCAGCAAATTTTGTCTTGCCGTGGCTGATGACGGCATCGACGGAAATACCGGACAGGGGTTTCAAGGGCGCCAGCGTGTTGTCATCGAAGGTCAGCGGCACCAGCGCCGGGCGGATGTCGGTCAGCGCCAGGCCGAACTGCCTGGCAACATCATAGCCAAAGCCGGTTGCGCCCATTTTGGGAATGGACTTGCCGCCACAGGCGACCACCAGCGAGGTACAGCGCACGCGCTCGCCGGACAGCGCAACGGTATAGCCATCCGTCGTTGCTTCAATGGACTCCACCACCGTCTGCAACCGCAGCTCGACATTGGCCTGTTTCATCTCCGTGACCAGGAGATCGATGATCTGCTTGGCCGAACCGTCGCAGAACAGCTGGCCCAGCGTCTTTTCATGCCAGGCGATGCCATAGCGGTCGACCAGCGCGATAAAATGGCGCTGGGTATAGCGACGCAGCGCGGAAATGCAGAAATGCGGGTTTCTGCTGATGTAGTTCTGCGGGGCGGCGTTGAGATTGGTGAAATTGCAGCGCCCGCCGCCGGAAATGCGGATCTTGTCGCCCGGCGCCTTGGCGTGATCGACGATGAGCACCGAGCGGCCGCGCTTGCCCGCCTCGACAGCGCACATCATGCCCGCAGCGCCCGCGCCGATGATGAGAACGTCCACCTGCTTCATCATGGCGATGGCAACAGTTCATCGGTGCGGCCGGTCGCCCAATAGGCGAAAAGCCCGACCCATTCCTTCAGGACAATCGTCAGGTTCTGCAGGGAATCGATCGGGTTGTCCTGGGCAAATCCGGGATATTCGATGCCGGAGGTGCGGTAATCGGCAGGCCACGGCACCACGTCGAAGCCTGCCTTGCGGAACAGCCCGACCGAACGGGGCATGTGGAAGGCGGAGGTGACGAGCAGCCACGTCTCGCCGGGTTTGATGTCGAGCAGCTTTTTGGTGAACTGGGCATTCTCGTAGGTGTTGCGCGATTCATTTTCGAGAACCAGCCGGTCGGCGGCAACGCCGAGCGCCGTCAACAGGCGCGGCGCCGTGGCGGCATCGCCCTCGCCCTCCAGCACCAGCGTACCGCCGCCGCCGGTGACCACAACCTTTGCCTCGGGGTAACGCCGCGCCAGCACCGCCGTTTCTACGAAGCGGTCACCGCTGGCATTGAGCTCGTAGCCGCCGCGCACCAGATTGACCCCGCCCTCAAAACCGCCGCCAAGGACGATGATGCCATCGACATGCGACGGTGCGGGCGACGGGCGCTGGAACCGGTCTTCCAGCGGATGCATGAGAAGCGCGCCCAGCGAACTCCAGACGGCCAGCCCCAGGATCAGAAATGCCCCGGCGGATGCGGTCATCGCCATGCGCCGCCAGGAGAACCACACGGCAAAAAATGCGAGGCCCATCAGCAGAATGGAAAAATTCAAGGGTTGAGCAACGAACCAGAACACCTTGGAAACAAAGAAAAACATTGAAAGTTCCTACGTCAGGTTCGCCAGCATTTTGACCTTCTCGATCTTGCGTTCGAGGCTCTCCGACCATTCGAGGCTCTGATGCACGATTTCAAAGCCCTCACGCTCGTACAGGCGTATGGCACCCGCATTGCGCGCATGGGATTCAAGCCGGGCGGTTGCATATCCCGCGGCGGCAATATCGGCTTTCAGCGCCTTGAGCAGGAGCGAACCGATGCCCTGCCCCTGATGGCCGGGATCGACCCACATATCCGAGATGTAGTCATCGTTCTTTTCGCGCGCGCCCCAGCCGAGAATGACACCATCCACCTCGGCAACCAGCACGCGGGCAAAATGTTCCTCGGCAAAGGCCTGGTAGGCACGCTCGACATGCGCGCGCATGCCGGGCAGTTCCGGTTCAAACGAGAAAATATTCGATGCCCAGGCCCGTGAGCCGACCGCGGCCAGTGCCGCGATGTCGGCTTGCGTGGCAGGCCTGATTACCACCATTTCGGCGCGTTGAACCTGCCTGCGGCCTGTTCGATGACATAGGCGGTCTGGAACAGGGTTTCCTCGTCGAACGGGCGTCCGATCAGCGGCAGGCCAAGCGGCAGGCCCCGGCTGTCCAGTCCGGCAGGCACGGCGATGCCGGGAAGCCCCGCCATGTTGACCG
>NZ_CABSQF010000082.1:0-7198 GCF_902479695.1 uncultured Phyllobacterium sp.
CTTCCAGATAGATCGATGCGGCCACGCCGATGGGCAGGGAAAGGCACAGAACGATCAGCATCATGTAGAGCGAGCCGATGAGCGCGACACCGAGACCCGACGTTTCCGGACGGCTCGATGCGCCGAAGGTGAACAGGCCGCTGTTGAAGCGCTGCGCCATGGCGCCTTCCTTGGCCAGTGTGTTCATCCAGGCAACCTGGCGGTCCGATACCTTGCGGTTTGCCTGATCGACACTCAGGTCGATCTGGCCCTTGAAGGCCGAGTCGATGTCGCCGCCGGTCAGCACCCAGAGATTCTGTGTCGTGCCGATCAGTGCCGGATTTCCTGAAACCAGTTCCCGCAGCTGGCTGCGCGAGCCGTCGGAGACAAGCTTGCTCAGTTCGCGGATCGCCGGCTTGTCGTCAAGGCTGACGCCCAGCTTTTCGGCAAGGGCATTGCGCACCAGGATCGGATAGTTTGCGGTGAGCAGAACGGTCGGGTCGGTCGCACGCTTGTTCGTGGGGTCGATCACCTTCTCGTCGAGCTTGACCGAGAGGCTGACCTCCGTCTGCCAGAACGCCGTGTAGCCGTTGGAAATCACCGAGTAGAGCAGCGCAACCAGGAAGAACAGGCCGATGGCAATCGCGGTGATGCCGTAAATCTTGAACCGGCGCTCGGCGGCATAGCGGCGCTTCAGACCGATGTCGCGCCGGACGACCTTTGCCGGAGCAACTGCAGCAGGATTGAGTGTTGTGTCGGTCATTCGTACTGCTCCCGGTACTTACGCACGATGTAAAGCGCGAAAATGTTCATCGCCAGCGTGATGAAGAAAAGGGTGAGGCCAAGGGCGAATGCCACCAGCGTCTGCGGTGAATTGAATTCGAGATCGCCTGTCAGCTGGTTGACGATCTTGACGGTGATGGTCGTCATGGCGTCGAACGGATTGATGTTGAGATTCGCCGCAACACCGGCCGCCAGAACCACGATCATGGTTTCACCGATGGCACGCGATGCGGTGAGCAGCAGCGCGCCGACGATGCCGGGCAAAGCCGCAGGCAGCACGACGCGGCGGATCGTCTCCGAACGCGTCGATCCAAGCCCGAGCGAGCCGTCACGCAGCGACCCCGGAACGGCGGTAATGATGTCGTCCGACAGGGAGGAAACGAAAGGGATCAGCATCACGCCCATCACGATACCGGCGGTCAGCACGCTCTGCGCCATGATGAAGGGATATCCGCCCGATATTGCCGCACTGATATCGCGCAGGAACGGTCCGACGGTGACAAGGGCAAAGAAGCCGTAGACGATCGTCGGGATGCCCGCCAGCACTTCCAGCAGCGGCTTGACCACCGAGCGCACGCTCCGGCTGGCATATTCGGCCATGTAGATGGCGGCGAACAAGCCGACCGGTACGGCAAACAGCATGGCGACCAGCGCGATATAGAGCGTGCCGGCAAGCAGCGGAATGAGACCGAACTGACCCTGCGCGCCATTGCCGCCGGCTGCGGAGAAGCGCGGATCCCACACGGTGCCGAAGAAGAAGCTCGACGGGGTTACGGACTGGAAGAAGGTGATGGTCTGGAACAGCATCGACAGAACGATGCCGACCGTCGTCAGGATGGCGATGGTCGAGGCCGCGAGCAGTCCCCAGAGGATGATCCGCTCGACATTGTTGCGGGCCCGCGTGCGGACATTGACGCCGGACAGACCGAAGATCGCACCGGCAACTGCAAGGACAATGGCCACCACGGCGCCGATATTATGCGCGCGCGCCGTGCTCTTGTTCCATTGCACGGCAACGGGGATCATGAAGTCCTGGCCTTCCGTCGCCAGGGCCACGCCCTTGCTCGACAGCAGCGGCCGCAATTCGGAGAAAGTGGTTGGAAGGTTCGCCCGTTCCTGGTCGGTCAGCTTGTCGAGACCCCGCGCGATGCCGCCGACCATGCCAAGCTCGAGGCTCTGGCTGGCAATGACGCTTTCGCTGTTGTGCACCGGCAGGCTGTTGATGGCCTGGCGCTCGATATAGAAGCTCGACCCGATGGCCCAGACCAGGATGAAGATAATTGCTGGCAATACGGAAACCAGAAAAACCCACCAGCCGTGATAATGCGGCAGGGAATGGGCTTTGACACTTCTGTCATCTTTGCTGATGGCACGCTGGCGTCCAAGAAAGAACCCGACAAGACCAATCGCAACGACAATCACTAAAACCAACAAGGTGGACATCAACGCTTCCCCGATCTGTCCTGCAACGAGAGCATAGGCCCCGAGAAATATCCGGCGCGGACAGGGTTCTGTCCGCGCCGGTTATCGGCTTACTTGCCAGCCATGGTCTTGCCGGCGGCGAATGCGGAGCGCTGAGCTTCACGCTCTGCATCCGGTGCAGCAACCAGGCCGTATTCTACCAGCGGGCTATCCGGACCGACCATCTGGTCAGCAAGGAAGAAGTCCACATATTCCTTCAGGCCGGGGATGACGCCGAGATGCGCCTTCTTGACGTAGAAGAACAGCGGGCGCGATACCGGGTACTTGCCGGTGGCAATGGTTTCCGTGCTTGGCTTGATGCCGTTGACGGTTGCAACCTTCAGCTTGTCCGCATTGTTTTCGTAGAAGGCCAGACCGAAGACGCCAACGCCGGTCTTGTTGGCATCGATGCGAGCCAGTGTTTCCGGATAGTCGCCATCGATGTCGATAGCCTTGCCATCCTTGCGGACAGCGATACAGGCGGCAGCAGCGGCCTTTTCGTCAAGACCGGCAGCCTTGATCGCATCGGCTGCACCGGTGGCCTTGCAACCGCCAGTCATCAGCTTCTCTTCGAAAACTTCACGTGTGCCGTGCTTTTCGCCAGGAATGTAGGCGGCGATGTCCCAATCGGGCAGCTTCGGATTAACCTGGTTCCACTTGGTGTTCGGGTTGGCAACCAGCTTGCCGTCGACAACGACCTGCGCAGCAAGAGCGGTATAGACGTCCTTTGGCTCCAGCGCCCAATCCGGGCCCTTGATGTCGGTCGCGAACACGATGCCGTCATAACCGATGCGGATTTCTTCAACGTCCTTGACGCCAGCGTCAACGCAGGACTTCAACTCTGTGTCCTTGATCGGACGCGAGGCATTGGCGATATCGATGGTGTTTTCACCAACGCCCTTGCAGAATTCCTTGATGCCGGCACCCGAACCGCCGGATTCAACGACCGGGGTCTTGAACTTGGGGAATGTTTCGCCAAAAGCTTCAGCGACGATCTTGGCATATGGCAGCACTGTGGATGAACCGCTGACCTGGATCTGGTCGCGAGCGGATGCGCCAACTGTCGTGGCAATCACCGAGATCGCAATCAGAGCAGTGGTGGAAATAAGCTTGTTCATAGGAGCAGCTCCTGTTGGATTAACTGTGTGACGCCTCCGACGTCGTCTGCCGTCTATAGAACCAATATAACAGTCATATGACACTATTGTTACAGTTCTGTAGCGGCGCCTGTGCATGAGCCGCGCCCGCGGCGGAATCAAAATTCCTTCTAAAACCATCAAGTTAACCGTCTATGGATTTTGCACAGCTTGGCACAGTGAAGATAAGCTCAACGATTCCAGTGGGTTCATGAGGCTCAATTGCGACACTCGCGCAGGCATCCCTGCCATACGCCGCAGGGGGACAATACCGTCCCCCCACTGCGGTTTCAAAAAAATTCAGCGCAAGCGACGGATTGTCCCGCTCCCGCCGTTTAAGTCACGACAAATGACAGTCTGCTGAAAGGAAAAGTTTGATGAAATCGAGAGTAGCTGCGGTTCTTCTTGCCATGGTGCCACTGTCCCTGCCCGCAACCTTGGCGATGGCGGCACCCAAGGCCGACACCAATGGCGACGGCACAATTTCACTGGCCGAATATCAGGCCGCCGCCCGGGCGCGGCTGCTCAAATTCGATACCGACGGCGACGGCAAACTCTCGCTCGAGGAGTGGCTGAAGCGCCCCGCCGCAAAGAATGCCAAGCGCGATCCCACGGCGGTGTTCAACCGGATCGATACAAATCATGACGGCTTCATCGATACGGCGGAAATGGATACTGTAGCGAAGAAGCGGTTTGAGCGCCTCGACACGAATTCCGATGGCCAATTGACCAAAGAGGAACGCCACGGACACAAGAAGGGCGCCACCGACAGTTCACAGGAGTAACGGCAAGCGTGCAAAACCTTGGACAATCGCAACACGGATGAAGAACTGCTGGTGAAGATCGGCCAGCATGACGATGCGGCCGTCCGAACCATGGTGACACGCAAGCTGCCGCGCCTGCTCGCCCTGGCGGCGCGGATGCTTGGCGACCGGAATGAAGCCGAGGATGTCGCCCAGGAAGCCTTTATCCGGCTGTGGCGGCAGGCGGGCAGCTGGCAGAGCGGCCGGGCGACCTTCGATACATGGCTGCACCGGGTCACGCTCAATCTCTGCTATGACCGCCTGCGCCGGCACCGGGAACAGCCGGTGGCCGAGACACCCGAAAGGGCAGATCCAGCCCCCGACCCGGAACAGTCGCTTTCGACCCGGGACGAAAGCGACCGGATCAAACGGGCCCTCGCCTCCCTGCCCGACCGGCAGAGGGAGGCCATCGTGCTTCAATATTATCAGGAGTTCAGCAATATCGAGGCAGCGCAGATCATGGATATCAGCATTGAAGCCCTGGAGAGCCTTCTGGCCCGTGCCCGGCGCAATTTGCGGACAGCCCTGGAAGAGACTGCCCAACAGGAGAAGGCAAAATGACCCCGCAACGCTTTCAGGAACTGACCGAGATCTATGGTGCCGAGGTGCGGCGCTGGCCGCCGCCCGAACAGGCCGGCGCCGTCGCCTTCGTCAGGGAGCATCCCGATATAGCCCAACCGGCCCTCAGGCTGGCGGCGGAACTCGACGGGATGCTGGCGCAGTACCGGACCGCCCCGGCGGAGGCCGCGCTGCGCGAGCGCATCATCGCCTCCTCCGGCAAGTCCTGGTCCGGCTGGAAACGCGCCCGTCTCTGGTGGCAGGGCACCGGGCTCGCCGGCATTGGATTGGCGGGCGCGATCACCGGCGCCCTGCTCATCGGCGTCATCCATTCCGCCGAATCGCGCGGATATGAGGACCAGGCCTATGCGGTCACCGCCTTCAACATCTCTGATGAACTGGACGAGTAAATGAGTGAACGGTCACGCAACATCCTTCTCGTCGCTTCGCTTGCCCTCAATGTCTTCATTGCCGGCGGCGTGATCGGCGGCGGCTACATCTGGCACACATTCGGTCATTCCTGGACGACGGAGAACCGGCGCGGCGTTCGCTTTGCCGCCGAATATCTGACACCGGAGCAACAGAAGACCCTGCGGCAAAATCTGGCAGCGGCCCGCAAGGACAATGTACCGCTGGCCGATGCCGGGCGGGCAAGCCGTGCCGAGATTGCCCGGCTGCTGGCACAGGATGTCATCGATCCCGCTGCGGTCAACGCGGAACTGACCAAAGCCCGCGAAGCCGATTTCGCCCTGCGGACGCGCATCGAGCAGACCATCGTCGCCTTCGCCGAAAGCCTGTCGCAGGAGGACCGCAAGACGCTTGTCGAGGGCTTGAAAAAGCGCAATGTCATTTTGCGGCAGACGCCGGCAAAAAAACAATGAATGCCCGCGACGGAATTTTCCGGTGCCCCCGTTCAATGACTGTCAATGCCAGACAGGCTGCGAACGGAGAAGATCATGGTTACAACGGCAACAGATGCGACGGCGGCCATTGCGGTCAATCGCTTCGGTTTGGGAAAGCGGGCTAGCGAGCCGCTTCCAGCCGACCCCAGGCACTGGCTGCTCGATCAGATCGGCCGCTACGAACCGCGCCCGGCAGCCTTTGCCCAGCTCCAGACCACACCCGAAATCGCGACGCAGTATGCCAGTGACCGGCAAAAACTGCAGGCGCTCGACGGCGACGAGAAAATCGCCCTGCGCAAGGAGCTGAACAAGGCGGCCCGCCTGCTTTACCGCGGCGAGATCGACGCGCGCAGCCGCAATGCCCTTGCAACGCCCACGCCCTTCCTGGAAGCGCTCGTGCATTTCTGGTCGAACCACTTTGCCGTGTCGGCCGACAATCCCGCGATGCTGAGCCTTGCCGGCGCCTTCGAGCGGGACGCGATCCGCCCCCATGTCACCGGGCGCTTCACCGACCTGCTGTTTGCCGTCGAGCAGCATCCGGCCATGCTGATCTATCTCGACCAGATCCGTTCGGCGGGTCCCGACAGCCCCCTCGCCACGCGCGCCAAGCGGCGCAATGCCGACAAACTGCCGGGGATCAACGAGAATCTGGCCCGCGAGATCATGGAATTGCACACGGTCGGCGTCGGGTCCGGCTATACGCAGAAGGATGTCACGGAGTTCGCCCTGGCCCTCACCGGCTGGTCCGCCGGACGCATGGGCGGCAAGGCCGATGCCAGTCAGGCCGGTGTATTTCAGTATCGCCCCGGCCTGCATCAGCCGGGCAAGCGGCTGATCCGCCGCCGCGTCTACGGCGCAACCGGCGAGGATCAGGCAGGCGCAGTCCTGAAAGATCTGGCCAGCGATCCGGCAACGGCAAACCACATCGCCACAAAGCTCTGCCGCCATTTCATCGCCGACACCCCGCCCCAGGGCGCCGTGAACCGCGTCAGCAAGGCGTTTCTTGCCTCCGGCGGTGATTTACCGGCGGTGTATCGAGCGCTCGTCGAAGCACCGGAGGCATGGGCAGTGCCGTCTGCCAAGATCAAGACTCCCTGGGAATGGCTGGTTTCAGCCATGCGCGGGCTGGATTATCCCGACCTTGGCAAAGCCAACGCCGCCAACCTGTTGAACCAGCTGGGGCAGCCGGTCTGGCTGCCGCGTTCACCCGCCGGTTACGACGATATCGCGGCGAGCTGGCTGGCTCCCGATGCGCTGGTGCGGCGGGTGGAGGTTTCGCAAAGGCTGGCGGCAAGGGCGGACCGGTCGCTGAAACCGGAAGAGCTGGCGAACAACCTGCTCGGAAACGCGCTGACCGACAGCACGGCAACGGAAATCAACCGCGCCGAATCCGTCCAGACGGGCATCGCCCTTCTGCTTGTTTCACCTGATTTTCAACGGAGATGAGCATGACCAACCGCCGGGATTTTCTGCGTCTGGCCGCCATCGGGGCGGGATCGATGCTCGTGGCGCCGCGTATCGTCTTTGCCAATGTGGCGAGCGACCGCCGCTTCGTCTTCATCATCCAGCGCGGCGC
>NZ_CABSQF010000083.1:0-6935 GCF_902479695.1 uncultured Phyllobacterium sp.
CAGTTCGCGTTCGCTCATTAAAATCAGTCCCAAAATCCGCATCCCAAATCTCGTTGCAATCAACGAGAAGGTGACACAGCGACGTTTCTACTTTGCAGAAACAGGACATTTTAACTTTGCGGCTACAGCCGTGAGTTGCATAAGTTTAATTATGGAACTCACGGCATCGATGCAGGCTTTCACCCCAGCGTCGAGTTGAAGGCGCCGCCATCGAGCAGAAGGTTCTGCCCGACGATGAAGCCGGCATACTGGCTGCACAGGAAGGCGGCTGCCGCGCCGAATTCCTCCTTGGTGCCGAAACGGCCGGTCGGATTGGCGGCATGGGCTTCAGCGCGCGCCTGTTCGATGGAGATGCCCTTGGTTTCCGAAGTCTTTTCCAGAAATCCCTTGATCCGGTCGGTCTCGTGCGAGCCCGGCAAGAGATTGTTGATGATCACGCCGTGGCGCGCCACCTGCCGGGCGGTTCCGGCGACAAAACCGGTAAGGCCGCTGCGCGCGGCATTCGACAGGCCGAGCTGGGCAATGGGGGATTTCACCGAGCCGGATGTGATATTGACCACGCGGCCCCATTTGCGCTCGACCATGCCGGGCAGGATCGCATTCATCAGATAGATCGGTGTCAGCATATTGGCATTGACCGCCTTCAGCCATTCCTCCTCGTGCCAGTCGGACCACAGACCGGCCGGCGGCCCGCCGGCATTGTTGACCAGAATATCCGGTTGCGGTTCGGCAGCCAGAAGTTCCTTGCGGCCCTGCTCCGTCGTCACATCCGCCGCAACGATCTGCACCTTGACGCCGTAGGTATCGGCGATTTCCTTTGCCGTCTCGCGCAGCACCGCTTCCGTGCGGGCATTCAACGTCAGGTCAACGCCTGCTTCCGCCAGCTTTTCCGCAACGCCGCGACCGAGCCCTTTTGAACTCGCGCAGACGATTGCCCGCTTACCCCTGATTCCCAGATCCATTCTGTCCTCACCTGTCCTTCATTCTGTCAAGCGGCCTGCCGCGCAAGAGCGGCAACATTATCGCAAAGACGGTCAATTTCATCCGTTGTGTTCAGATAGCTGACCGACGCCCGCGCAATCTCATTGAGGCCGCGCGCCGTCATGTCGAGCGGTGTGTAGGGTATCCCATTTGCCGCAATTGTAATCCGCTTTTCCGCAAGTCTGCTGCGAAGAACCTGTGGCGCAATGCCCGCCACCGTAAAAGAGACCAATCCGGATTTCTCGGTGCCGAGATCATGAATCGCAACACCGGGGATGGCAGCCAGCTGATCGCGCAATTGCCCGGAAAGCGCCCTGATCCGCTGGCGGATTGCATCCACGCCGAGGCTGCGCACCTGTTTCAGCGCCGCTCCCAGTCCCAGCAGCAGGGCGATGGGCTTCTCACTTGTCTCGAAGCGCTGCGCATCCGTCCGCACGTTAGGTCCGTCCTCGCCCCATGTCGAGGAAAGGACATCGAGATAGGCCGGTTCGAGTGTTTCGATAAAGGCCTTGCGCAGATAGAGGATGGCCGCGCCGCGCGGGCCACGCAGAAATTTTCTACCGGACCCCTTCAGCATGTCACAGCCGATGGCGCTGACATCCACGGGAAGCTGACCGAGCGCCTGCGCCGCATCGATGAAATAGGGAATGCCCGCCGCACGCGTGACCCGGCCGATGGCAGCGGCATCGTTGATAAGCCCGCCATTGGCGGGAAGCCAGGTCAAGGCAACGAGGCGAACGCGGTCATCGATCATGGCAGCGAGCGCATTGGCATCCACACTGCCGTCCTCATTCACGGGGATGGTCTCGATGCATGCACCCGCTCTTTTCGCCGCCGCCTGCATCGTCGACAGATTGCCGCCCCATTCCTGACGACCGACCAGAATGCGGTCACCCGCCACGAGCGGCGGCAAAGCGGCAAAGGCCAGTCCCCAGGCGGCGGAACCGCTGCTGGAGAAGGCAATCTCGGCAGGCGCCGCGCCGATGAGACCGGCGGCATCCGCCCGCGCTTCATCGATCAGGCCTGTCGCATTCGCCGCAGCTTCCATGGGGCCGTAGAGCGATTCACGCTGGAGATGTTCGGTCACCGCCGCCAGCACTGCATTGGAAGGCAGCGAAGAGCCGGAATGGTTGAAGTGGGTGCTGATGGCACACCCCGGCGTCTCCGAGCGGAGCTGTTCAATATCGAGCGTTTGGGTCACCGTCAGCCCTCCAGTTCCACCAGTGCATCCACCTCGACAGCAACGCCGCGCGGCAATGAGCTGACGCCGACGGCGGCACGGCTGTGACGCCCCGCATCGCCGAACACCGCAACCATCAGGTCCGATGCGCCATTGGCCACCTGCGGGTGCTGGGTAAAGTCAGGCGTTGCCGCCACGAAGACGCCAAGACGAACGATGCGCCGCACGCTGGCAATCGTCCCGTCGGTGGCCGCGGCAATCTGCGACAGCACGTTGAGCGCCGCGATCTCGGCTGCCCTGCGGCCTTCCTCAAGTGAAACAGACGCGCCGACAACACCGAGGACGGCATTCCCGTCATCGATACGGCTGATCTGCCCCGATATGCTCAACAGGGTGCCGGCGCGGACGACCGATATATAATTGGCAACAGGCACGGACGCGACCGGCAGGTCGTGACCGAGGGTTGCAAGCTTCTCTGCTATGGTGGCTGACATCATCATCTCCGGCTGACTATGCCGGCATCATCAACGGCCCTGCTCCGCAGGTCCAATTCAAAACACTGGCGTCACTGATCGATCTGGCTAATGTCTGCAAACCCGGATAAGCTGATGACACGCAGTCGAAAGCATGAGGCGAAATGCGCTCCTCCACCACCTTGCCGCCGTTGCAGGCACTTCGAGCCTTCGAGGCCGTCGCGCGGCTGATGAGCTTTCGCCGGGCAGGCGAAGAACTGCTCATCACGCAAAGCGCCGTGAGCCATCATATCCGCCAGCTGGAAGAGTTTCTCGGCCTGCCGCTGTTTGTCCGCAAGGCGCGCAGCATCGCCTTGACACCGGAGGGCGAGGACTATCGCGCCCGCACCGTCGATGCATTCCGCCTCATCGCCGCCGCCACCGCAGACCTGCGCGGCAGGAACAAGCGCACAGTGGTCCGCATCAGTCTGTTGCCTTCCTTTGCCGCCAACTGGCTTGTCTCGCGCCTGCACGGGTTTCAATCGCTGCACCCCGACATCGGCCTCGAACTCGATCCCACCCTGCGCAGCGCGGACATTGCCGCCGGGGAGGCCGACATCGCCATCCGCTATGGCGACGGAAACTGGCCCGGGGTCGATGTGCGCCTGCTCATGGCCGAACAGCTCAGCCCGGTTATCAGCCCGGCACTTCTGCAATCGGACAAAGCCATTGAGACGCCGGAGGACTTGCTGCGCCACACATTGCTGTTCGCCAGGAAGCCCGTCGACTGGCAGGTCTGGGCCGATGCCGTGGGCCTTGATCTGTCCGGCGCCCGCACCATCCAGCTGACGGACTACAACATCACCCTGCAGGCAGCGCTGGACGGTCAGGGCATTGCCATCGGCCGCATGCTGCTGATCCGCGATCACCTGCGGACCGGGCGTCTGGTACAGCCATGCGCGCAGACGATCACCTCCACCCGAACCGCCCATTGGCTGGTGACACCCAAAGGGGCCAGGAGCGCTTCGGCGGCCCAAATATTTATCGATTGGCTGATCGCGGAAACCGCAAAGGCATCCAATCAGAGCAATGGAGAAACCGGCAATGCCCTATGAACTCTATTACTGGGACGGCATACAGGGACGTGGCGAGTTCATCCGGCTGGCGCTGGAAGAAGCCGGTGCCGCCTATGTCGACATCACCCGCGAAACCGGCAGCGGGCGCGGCACATCCGCAATGATGCGGATGCTGAAAGGCGCCGATACCTCGCACACGCCGTTCGCACCGCCTTTTCTGAAAGACGGCGAACTGCTTGTTTCACATGTCGCCAATATTCTCTTCTATCTCGGACCCAAACTCGGTCTGGTGCCGGAGAATGAGGGATTGCGCTATGCCGCCAATGGCCTGCAACTGACCGTCACCGACTTTGTCTGCGAGGTGCACGACACGCATCATCCGATTGCCACCGAGCTTTACTACGAAGATCAGATGGAAGCAGCGAAGGCACGTTCGACCAGCTTCATCGACCATCGTATCCCGAAATATCTCGGCTATTTCGAGCGCAACCTTGCCAATAATCCGGACGGTGACAGGCACAGCGTCGGCAACGGGCTCAGCTATGTCGACCTCTCATTGTTTCAGGTGATCGAAGGGCTGAGATATGCCTTTCCCCGCGCAACGCGGTTGTTTGATCGCCAGTATCCCCTACTGGTGGCGTTGCGTGATCGGGTCCGGGAGCGGCCCAACATTGCCCGCTATCTCGCCTCGCCGCGGCGTATTCCCTTCAATGAGTCAGGCATTTTCCGTCATTACCCCGAACTCGATCAGGACGCCGTCTAGGCGCGTTTGAGAACAACGACATTCTTGCCGTCGGCGCAAAGACGCTGCGCAGCAGCGTCGTGAAACGGTTCATCGGCCAGGGGAATGCGCCTGGCCTCCCGCCGCGCCAGCTGCAGAACGGCAGGCGGAACATTCCTGCCGTAAAAGATCGCATCGGCCATTTGCAGCAGACGCATGGCTTTGAGTGTCAGAAGCTCGGGGTCATTGCTCTCGACCGGGATGACAGCCACCGTGCCGGTTCTGGAATTCCGGGCATTGGCGATCTGCATCGCCCGTGCCTGCAGTTTGGCCTTTTCATCGGGCAATGGGTCCACGCCAAAGGCGCGATTGACAAAATCCTCCCAGAACAGCCTGCGCTGGCGACCGGGCTGCAACGCCCCGGCAATATGGCCGCGCAACTGTTGTGCCAGTCGCGCCCAGGCTGCCAGCGATGCGGGCAGGACCGTCTCGATCCGCCGGCGGATCGCCTGCCCCAATATAGGTGCTGCGCCATCGGTCGATATGCCGACCACCACGGGCGAACGATTGACGATGGTACCAAACTGAAACGCGCAGAATGCCGGCTTGTCGATGACGTTGCACGGCACACCGGCTTGCGTCGCCGCATGCAGGAATGCTTCAGCCTCCTGTTCCGTCGCGGCGTCGGCAACGGCGATGGCAGCACCGTGCAAATCCGTTGCCGACCACCTGCGCGCATGATGGACGAACGGTCCTGCCGCAATCAGGGCGGACATTTCCTCGCTCATGGCTTCGGCGTAGACATGAACCTCGGCGCCCGCCGCTGCCAACAGTTCGGCTTTCCATGCGGCTGCGGCGGTTCCGCCCGCAACGACACCGCGCTTGCCCGCAAGGCTGAAAAACACCGGCAGCACCGCCAGTTGCCCGATACTGCCGGGGCGTGGGCTATTCTGCGGCCTGGACAAGATTTGCATCGACAATCCCCCTGATTTCGGCACGGCAGGAGCCGCAATTCGTCCCCGCCTTCAAAGCTTCGCCAATAGCTGCAACGGTCTGGCAGCCGCTGCGTGCAGCGCTGGCAATCTCGTTGCGGCCGACGGAAAAACACGAACAGACAATCGCTCCCTTGTCAGGCATATCCCTGCCGGGCCGTCCCGCCAGAAGCTGGAAACGGTTCTGCGCAGCTGCAAAGCTCTGCGACAGTTGATCGCTGGCCCAGCTGCGCGACACAGCTACGGGCTGACGACCTATATAAAGCGCGCCGATCAAGGCATCACCGGCAAAGACAGCCGTGCGATGCTGGCCATTCCTTGCATCGTGATAACGCAGCAGCGGTACTCCCTCGCCGCAACCGAACAATTCTCCGGCAAACATCGCCCAGTCATCCGGCTCGTGAAGACCGGCAAGTTCGATCCGGTATCCTCCATTGGCCTTGGCAAGTGCCCAGTAATCCGCCGCAATCGTCCGGGGCTTGTCACGCAGGACCGCGAACCCGTACCAGAGAGCTTCGAAAGACTGGATATCCACCCTTGCCATCTTCAGTGCAGGCTGGCCGGAAACCGGATCGGTACGCGATGTCACCAATGTGTCCACCCGGGCACTACCGGCAAACTGGTCGGTCCAGTGCATGGGCACGAACACACTGCCGCGCGACTGCCTGTCCGTCAGCAGGGCTCGGACGATGATGCCGCCGTGATCGTTGTACAACCGGACAAGGCTGGCATCGGCAATTCTCAGTCCCACGGCATCGAGCGGATGTATCTCCGCAAAAGGTTCGGCGAAATGCGCGGACAGGCGCGCGCTTTTTCCCGTGCGCGTCATCGTGTGCCAGTGATCGCGGACACGCCCGGTGTTCAACGTGAACCTTTTATCAGTGGTGTGGGTATCAACCGGATGCACCGCAATGAACCGCGCCCGGCGATCAGATGTGAAAAAGCCGCCTTCCCCAAAAAAGCGCCCGCCTGATGAACCATTGCGCTGGCTTTGCGGCCATTGGAATGGCGAGAGCCCGTCATAGCCGGTTGCGGATATGGCTGCCTGGGCAGCTATATCGAAATCACGGCTCCCCTCATTCTCCACCCCTGACAATGCGGCGTGTTCGGCAAAGATCTGCGCAGGATTCTGGTAGGCAAAGGCGGCGGCAAACCCCATGCGTTTCGCCACTTCGGTGATAATCCACCAGTCCGGCCTTGCCTCGCCGGGCGGAGGCAGAAACGGCCGCTGCCGGCTGATACGCCGTTCCGAGTTCGTGACCGTTCCGTCCTTTTCGCCCCATCCGGCCGCAGGCAGCAGCACATGGGCATAGACGGTCGTATCCGTTCTTGCATTGATGTCGGAGACCACGACAAACGGGCACGTCTCTAGCGCCTTGACCACGAGATCAGCTTCCGGCATGGAATCGGCCGGGTTGGTCGCCATGATCCATAAAGCCTTGATCCGGCCATCGCCCACAGCCTTGAACAGATCGACGGCCTTCAGCCCCGGCCGCGTTGCCATAGCCGGGGCTGAAGGCCGTCGATCTGTTC
>NZ_CABSQF010000084.1:0-6639 GCF_902479695.1 uncultured Phyllobacterium sp.
GCGCAGCCGCTGGCCGCCGTCATGGCCGGTGCCTGCTGCCTCGCCATCGAGTGCAATCCGGATTCGATCGATTTCCGCCTGCGTACCCGTTATGTCGATGCCAAGGCCGAAACGCTGGATGAGGCGCTTGCAATGATCGACCGCTGGACCAAGGCCGGTGAAGCCAAGTCCGTCGGTCTCCTCGGCAATGCAGCGGAAATCCTGCCGGAACTGGTGCGCCGCGGCGTGCGCCCCGATATCGTCACCGACCAGACCTCGGCGCATGATCCGATCAATGGCTACCTGCCCAAGGGCTGGTCGATCGCCGAATGGAAGGCCAAGCGCGAAAGCGACCCCAAGGGCGTCGAAAAGGCTGCCCGTGCCTCCATGCGCGAGCATGTGGAGGCGATGATTGCTTTCTGGAACGCCGGCGTCCCGACGCTCGACTATGGCAACAATATCCGTCAGGTCGCCAAGGACGAAGGACTGGAAAATGCCTTCGCTTTCCCCGGCTTCGTTCCCGCCTATATCCGTCCGCTGTTCTGCCGCGGTATCGGTCCGTTCCGCTGGGCGGCGCTGTCGGGCGACCCGGAGGATATCTACAAGACCGATGCCAAGGTGAAGGAACTCACCCCCGGCAATACCCATCTGCACAACTGGCTCGACATGGCGCGCGAGCGTATCGCGTTCCAGGGCCTTCCCGCCCGCATCTGCTGGGTCGGCCTGGGTGATCGGCATCGCCTTGGTCTTGCCTTCAATGAGATGGTGCGCAACGGCGAACTCAAGGCACCTGTGGTCATCGGGCGCGATCACCTCGATTCCGGTTCCGTCGCCTCGCCGAACCGCGAGACCGAAGCGATGAAGGACGGTTCGGATGCGGTTTCCGACTGGCCGCTGCTCAATGCCCTGCTCAACACGGCATCGGGCGCCACATGGGTGTCGCTGCATCATGGCGGTGGTGTCGGCATGGGCTTCTCGCAGCATGCGGGCATGGTGATCTGCGCCGACGGTACGGATGATGCCAAGCGCCGCATCGAACGGGTTCTGTGGAACGATCCGGCCACCGGCGTCATGCGCCATGCGGATGCGGGCTACGAGATCGCCATCGATTGCGCCCGGGAGAAGGGCCTCAACCTGCCGGGTATTCTCGGCTGATGCGCATCCTGCGTTCGGCCGGGCACCGGCAGATGCCTTGGAAAAACGGCAAGGGTGTCACCACCGAGATTGCCGTTTTTCCCGAAGGCGCATCGGTCGACAGCTTTGACTGGCGCATCAGCATGGCAAACGTTCCGGATTCCGGCCCGTTCTCGGCCTTTCCGGGCGTCGACCGCGTGCTAGCCGTGCTGGAAGGCGAAATGGTGCTGGGCGTGGATGGCCGGCCGCCTGAAACGCTCGGTCCATTGTCTCCGGCGATTGCCTTTCCCGGCGATACCCCGACAAGCGCGGTGGTGCTGCGCGAGGTTACGGACCTCAACGTCATGGTCCGTCGCGGAAAATTTACAGCGCGGGTTCGCAAGGTGGTTGATGCGTCAATCAAGGGGAATGCGGCGCAAACATTCGTGGTTCTGCGCAGTGATGCGAAGCTCACATCAGGCGAAACACTCGGTTTGGATGATGTATTGCATCTCGGCGGCTCCGAAACAGCGACGTTCAAAGACGTGCCTGTGAACGCTTGGCTGATAGAGATCAATCGTCTACCTGCCTAGGCGATCCAGCATTTGTCGCTTTGCCGCATAGATTTCCCGCGCAAGCTGCGTTATCTGGTTAGCCGGAACCGCAAAACGGGGATGTGATGCGCAGATACGGATACGATTGGCAACTGGCGGTGCGCATGCTGTGCGCGCTGGCGCTTGTCTTCGTCGCCTTTGCCCATCAGCCGGTCATTGCGGCATCCAATAATCAGATTGATCTTGCCGCCTATACGCTGCCCGACGGCACTGTTCCCGTGCTCTGCCTTCCCGGTAGTGGTGACCAGGATCCGCACAAGAGCGCATGGCACGGCACGGGCTGCGAAGCCTGCCGTATTTCCGCATCGTTCATTCTCCCTGTTCCGCCTCACACCGGCGGTCAGCGTGTAGAACCGGCGGTATCGCTCGCCATCAAGCGCGAAGCGGTGCTGATTGCCCGCAGCCTCTATCCTCCGGCAGCACCGCCTCAGGCTCCCCCTCTCGTCTGACACAAACTTTTCGAACGCTGGTCCGCCACCGGTCGGAAAGGTTGCGCCGTTTTGGGCGCGCCCATTGGTCTTTCAAAGGCCAACCATTGTTGCTGTCAGACGATTGGAACACGCATGAGCGTCTCAAGCATGGCTTCGCAGAAGCCCAAGGACATCAGTCAATCCCTCTACCGCGCCATCTGGCGCTGGCATTTTTTCGCCGGCCTTCTGGTCATCCCCTTCATGCTCAATCTCGCCATCACCGGCGGGCTCTATCTCTTCAAGGATGAAATCGACAACACGGTGTTTGCCTACCGCAATGTCGTCACGCCGCGCAGCGAGGTGCTTGCGCCGTCGCTGCTGATCAAGAACGCAGAGGCTGCGGTCCCCGGCGCAACCATCCTGCGCTATCGCGACCCCTCCACGCCGACCCAGTCCGCCCGGGTTATCCTCGGTACGGATGCCGGGAAGGTCCTTGTTTTCGTCGATCCCTATACCGGCTCGGTGCTCGGCAAGGTTGCCGAGAAGCAGGAATTCAATTGGGTCGTGCGCAAGATTCACAGCCTCGTCTATTTCGGGCTGGCGCTTGACCGAGTGGTCGAGGCCGTTGGCGGCCTCGCGCTGATCCTTGTCGTCACCGGCTTTTATCTGTGGTGGCCGCGCAAGCAGAAGGGCGGCGTCATCACGGTTCGCGGCACGCCCGACAAGCGCATCTTCTGGCGCGACCTGCATGCGGTGACCGGTGCTGTTGCCGGGGCTCTGATCTTCTTCCTTGCCATCACGGGCATGCCCTGGTCGGCCTATTGGGGTGACAAGCTCAATGCCACCCTGGCGGATAAGGGCCTCGGATACCCCACGCAGCTGTGGAACGACGTTCCGGTGTCGAAAATCCCGACAAAGGATGTGCTGACCGAGGCGGGCTGGACCATCGAAAACGCCCCGGTTCCGGCATCGACAGCCGATGGGGTGATGAAAAGCGTCGGCCTTGACCGGATCGTGGCGTCCGCCAGGGCAGAAGGCATCACACCGGGCTTCGAGGTATCGCTGCCGTCCGGGCCTGAAGGCGTCTATACCGCGGCGATTTTCCCGGACGATATCGCCATGCAGCGGACGATCCATTTCGATCAGTACAGCGGCAAACCATTGGTCGATCTGAAGTTTGCCGATTATGGCGCGGGTGCCAAGGCCATCGAGTTCGGCATCGGTGTCCATATGGGACAGTATTGGGGCCTCCTGAACCAGATCGTCATGTTGGTCACGTGCTTTGCCATCATTCTCGCCGCTGTCTCGGCCGTGGTCATGTGGTGGAAGCGTCGTCCCTCGGGGCGTCTGGGGGTGCCACCCATGCCATCGCAAAAAAGCGTCTTTGCCGCGTTGACCCTGGTCATCCTCGGCTTCGGCGTGCTCTTCCCGCTCACAGGTTTTGCCATTCTCGCCATGCTGGTTCTCGATCAGTTGATCCAGCGTGTTCCTTCCCCGCTCAAACGCGTATTCTCATAAACAACGGAACTGGAGAACGTCCATGAAATCCACTCTCAAATTTGCTGCCCTCTTGCTGGCAACAACCTTCGCCGTACCTGCATTGGCCCATGATCATTCGGCCATGGCCAAGGAAGGTGCTGCCAAAATGCAGAAGCATGAAGCCACGGACGCGGTCAAAGTCGGCAATCTCGTGTTCACCGATGCCTTCACCCGCGCCACATTGCCGGGTGCCAAGGTTGGCGGCGGCTATATCTCGATCACCAACGAGGCCAAGGAAGCGGACCGCCTGCTGGGCGGCTCCAGCCCTGTTGCGGCGCGCGTCGAAGTCCATGAAATGAAGATGGACGGCGAAGTGATGAAGATGCGCAAGCTTGCGGACGGTGTGCAAATTCCCGCGGGCGGAACCGTCGACCTCGAGCCGGGCGGCATGCACCTGATGCTGCTGGAGATCAAGCAGCCCTTGAAGAAGGGCGAAGACGTCCCGGTAACCCTCGAATTCGAGAAGGCCGGCAAGGTTGAGCTCAAACTGCACGTGGAAGCTGCCGGCGCAACCTCCATGGAGCATGGCCAGTGATGAACGTCCGCCGCGTCCGCATTGCACTGTGGTCGGTCATCGCCGTTCTGATGATCTTCCTCGCCTTCACCTATTACAGCGCCCGCAAGGGCAACGAGATAGAGCCGGTGAAGCTTGGTGTGCCGTTTTCGCTGATCGACCAGAATGGCGCGCCGATCACCGAAGCGGCATTCCAGGGACATCCGACGGTGCTGTTCTTCGGTTTCACCCATTGTCCCGAGGTTTGCCCGACAACGCTGTTCGAGATGGCGGGCTGGCTCAAGGCATTGGGCGATGAAGGCAAGGATTTGCGTGTCTTTTTCATCTCGGTGGATCCCGAACGGGACACGCCCGAGGTGATGAAGGGCTACACGGCCGCCTTCACCGACCGGATCACCGGCATCACCGGCGATCCCAAGGAAGTGGAGAAGGTCATCAAGGGCTGGAAGATCTATGCCCGCAAGGTGCCGACGGAAAATGGCGACTACACCATGGATCACACGGCATCGGTGATGCTGCTCGACCGGGATGCCCGCCTGAAGAGCACCATCGACTACAAGGAAACCACCGATGTGGCCCTGAAGAAGCTGCGGCTTCTCATTGGTTCCTGAAGTTTTTCCTCCAAAACAGAATGAGACCGTTATCTGGTCTCATTCTTTTTGGCCCTTGCCTTTCCTGAGCACCACCAGATCAAACGCGTTGAGGCGGGAAGATTCGGCAACAGCTTCAATGGCAGTGATCCTGTCCCCTGCAATCGTCAGGTTCAGGACCACATGCAACCTGCCTTGAACCTTGACCACGAGACCAAGCACGCCATCGACAAGCGCCGGTACTGCACCCTGTGCGCGTCCTTTGAACGTATTGGCCACGGCTTCCGCACCGCGAATTTCCGCCATTGCGCCCAATTGCACCGCTGCTTTGTCCGCACGGAACACCACATCCGGATCGAGCACGGCCAGAAGCGCGTTGAAATCGCCACCGCGGGAAGCCGCCAGAAAGGCATTCACGATCTCGCGCTGACGGGCAAGGCTGCGTGCCGGAATGGTATCCGTTCCCTGCACCCGGCGGCGTGCCCGGCTGGCCAACTGTCTTGCCGCCTCCGGCGTGCGATCGACAATCGGCGCAATCTCGTCGAACGATATGCCGAACATGTCGTGCAACACGAAAGCCAGCCGCTCCGCCGGGGCCAGCCGTTCGAGCACCACGAGCAGAGCCGCCCCCACCGAATCTGCCATTACAATGTCATGTTCGGGATCGCCGCCTGACTCGCGGCCTGCCACGGGCTCTGGTGTTTGCGGAGTCAGTTGGTCCTCGCGCCGTGATGTGCGCGAGCGCAGCATATCGAGGCATACGCGTGAGACGACAGTTGTCAGCCAACCAGCCAAGTTGCCGACGTCGTCCGTATGCGCGCGGCTGAAGCGCAGCCAGGCCTCCTGTACGGCGTCATCGGCTTCGGTCATCGAGCCGAGCATCCGGTAGGCTACCCGCCGCAGATGGGTGCGATTGGCCTCGAATTGCTCGGTCAGAAATTTTTTCTCGTTCATCTGTCACGTTTCCTCGCCCTGTTCCGTCAAAGCAATGACGAACGAAATCCGGCCGATGTGACAAGAAATCGGGTCCGGGAAACCGTCAAGAGCAAAAGCCCGGATATCTGGTTTCGGGCGTCAGTCAAACGAGAGGAAAAAATGATGCAAGCACGTATGAGCAACCCGGCAATGATCAACCCTGAAGCAATGAAAGCCCTGCAGGCACTGGCTGCGTCCACCGGTGACAGCGAGTTCCCGAAAGGCCTGCTTGAACTCGTGCATCTGCGCGCCAGCCAGATCAACGGCTGCAGTGTCTGCGTCGACATGCATCCGCGCCTTGCCCGCAAGGCGGGTGAAACCGATGAACGGCTCTTCGCCGTGTCCGTGTGGCGCGATACGCCGTACTTCTCCGAGGCGGAGCGCGCCGCCCTGGCCCTGACCGAAGCGGTGACCCGTGTTGCGGATCGGGCCGATCCGGTGCCGGATGACGTCTGGAATGAAGCCGCCAGACATTTCGATGAAAAGCGGCTCGGCAATCTGGTGCTGGCCATCGCCAACGTCAATGTCTGGAACCGTCTCAACATCGCGACCCGGCAGGTGCCAGGCGTATGGAAAGTCTGATCTGCTTGCGCGGATTGCTCTGCAGACCGCCTCGTTCAACGCGGCGGTTCGCGCGCGAAGGTACGCTTTGCCCCATTGGCGTTTCTGCTCAACTGCACTATGTGAAGCGGTAAGAAACAAAAGGGACAGCAAGCATGGCAGGCGTGAGCAAAGATCAGGTTCTCGATCAGCTGAAGACGGTGACCGGGCCTGATTTCAACAGCAACATTGTCGATCTGGGACTTGTCTCGGATATTTTCATTGCCGACAACAAGGTGTTTTTCTCCATCACTGTTCCGGCGGCGCGCGCGCTGGAACAGTGATGGAGAAAAACACCTTGTTGT
>NZ_CABSQF010000085.1:0-6510 GCF_902479695.1 uncultured Phyllobacterium sp.
AAAACCCTTCAAGCTGGCCATCGTCGCCATCATGCGCAAACTCATCGTCACCCTCAACGCCATGATCAAAAACGATCAGGACTGGCAACCCGAAACACAATCTTAAACACAGTTGCTCACCATGAGGCAGAGTGAGGATTGCAGGAAGTCATATTCTGCAACCTGTCAGATTGGCATTGCAGCCAAACCACCTCCCTCATGGTGAGCTTGTCGAACCACGCACAATATTCATGCAGCGTCACGAACTTATAAGAACAAGGGATTTTTTAGGGGGAACAGGGCGGGATATGCTGCCAAACGCTTGCGGGGCGGCGGCATCAAGCCTATAGGGGGGACTTGATATGACATCAAAAACGCTCCCCCTCCTGTTTCCCCACCGCCATTTGCTTGGCATCAAGAACCTTTCCCCCGAGGACATCAATATTCTTCTCGACCTTGCCGACAGCGAGGTGGCGGTTTCGCGCCAGTCCGAGAAGAAAAAGAGTGTCCTGCGCGGGCGGACGCAGATCAACCTGTTCTTCGAGGCTTCGACCCGGACACAGTCATCGTTCGAACTGGCCGGAAAGCGGCTCGGCGCCGATGTGATGAACATGTCGGTCGGCAATTCCTCGGTGAAAAAGGGCGAAACGCTGATCGATACCGCCATGACGCTGAATGCGATGCGGCCGGATATCCTGATCATCCGGCACGGCTCCGCCGGTGCCGCCGCCCTGCTGGCGCAAAAGGTGGGCTGCTCGGTGGTCAATGCCGGCGACGGCGCGCATGAACACCCGACGCAGGCCCTGCTCGATGCGCTGACGATCCGGCGCGCCAAGGGCAAGGTTGCCCGGCTGATCGTGGCGATCTGCGGTGACGTGCTGCATTCGCGCGTGGCCCGCTCCAACATCCTCCTGCTGAATGCGCTCGGGGCGCGGGTGCGCGTCATCGCCCCCTCGACCCTCCTGCCTGCAGGGATCAGCCAGATGGGCGTCGAGGTTTTCAACTCCATGGAAGAAGGTTTGAAGGACGCCGATGTGGTGATGATGCTGCGCCTGCAGCGCGAGCGCATGGCGGGTGCCTTCGTGCCGTCTGTGCGCGAATATTTCCACTATCACGGGCTTGATCGCGAAAAGCTCAAACATGCCAAGCCCGACGCGCTGGTCATGCATCCCGGACCGATGAACCGCGGCGTCGAAATCGCCTCGGATGTGGCCGACGGCTCGCAGAGCGTCATTCAGGAACAGGTTGAAATGGGCGTTGCCGTGCGCATGGCGGTGATGGAAGCGCTGCTGGACCCGCGCCGCAACGCGGAAGGAGTAGCGGGATGAGCACGACCGTTCTGCACAATGCCCGGATCGTCGATCCATCCCGCGGTCTCGATGAGACCGGAACAATCATCGTCAGGAACGGCAGCATCGTTGCCAGCGGCGCCGATGCCCGCAACCAGGGTGCGCCCGAAGGGGCGACGGTTATCGACTGCACGGGAAAAACCGTCTTGCCGGGCCTCGTCGATGCCCGCGTCTTCATCGGCGAGCCCGGTGGCGAACACCGCGAAACCATCGCCTCGGCCAGCCAGGCGGCAGCGGCCGGCGGCGTGACCTCCATCATCATGATGCCGGACACCGATCCGGTGATCGACAATGTGGCGCTGGTCGAATTCGTCCGCCGCACGGCGCGCGACACGGCCGTGGTCAATGTTTATCCGGCGGCGGCGGTCACCAAAGGATTGCAGGGCCAGGAAATGACCGAAATCGGCCTGCTGCGCGCGGCGGGTGCCGTGGCGATCACGGAGGGGCGCAATTCCATCGCCGATACCCAGCTCTTACGCCGTGCGCTCACCTATGCCAGGGATTTCGGGGTTGTCCTGTCGCACGAGACACAGGATCCCTATCTCGGCATATCGGGCGTGATGAATGAAGGCCTCTATGCCAGCTGGCTCGGCCTTTCCGGCAGCCCGCGCGAAGCGGAAGTCATTCCGCTCGAACGCGACCTGCGTCTCGCCGCCCTGACCAAAGGCGCCTATCACGCGGCGCAAATCTCGACGGCCATGTCCGCCGAGGTGGTGGCCCGCGCCAAGCAGAACGGCGTCAATGCCACCGCTGCCGTCTCCATCAACCATCTTTCGCTCAATGAGAACGACATCGGCGAGTTCCGCACCTTCTTCCGCCTGCAGCCGCCGCTGCGGCTCGAGGAGGACCGGCTGGCCATGGTCGAGGCGCTGCGCAACGGCACCATCGACATCATCGTCTCATCGCACGATCCGCAGGATGTCGATACCAAGCGCCTGCCCTTCGCCGATGCGGCGGCCGGGGCCATCGGCCTGGAAACCCTGCTCGGCGCCGCCCTGCGGCTCTATCACAATGGCGACGTGCCGCTGATCCGCATCGTCGAAGCGCTTTCCAGCGGCCCGGCCAAAATTTTCGGCCTCGATGCGGGCACGCTCAAGCCGGGCGCCCGGGCGGATATGACCATAGTCGATCTTGACGAGCCGTGGATTGTGAAGGAAGAACAGCTGCGGTCGCGCTCCAAGAACAGCTGTTTTGAAAGCGCCCGTTTCCAGGGCCGCGTTCTGCAGACATTTGTGGCGGGCAAGTCCGTTTTCACCATCTGAAGAGAAAACCGGGGAAGAGAGCATGTCGGATTTCATCAACGGGCAGGCAGGATATCTTTTCGCCGCGCTGGTCCTGGGCTACCTGCTCGGCTCCATTCCGTTCGGGCTGATCCTGACACGGCTCGCGGGCCTCGGCGACGTGCGCAGCATCGGCTCCGGCAATATCGGCGCCACCAACGTGCTGCGCACCGGCAACAAGAAGCTGGCGGCGGCAACGCTGCTGCTTGACATGTTCAAGGGAACCGCTGCCGTACTCATTGCCGGCGCCATCAGCCCGCAGGCCGCCATTGTCGCCGGTCTCGGCGCCTTTCTCGGGCACATCTTTCCGGTCTGGCTGAAATTCAAGGGCGGCAAGGGCGTCGCCACCTATCTCGGCGTCCTGCTCGGCCTTGTCTGGCAGGTGGCGCTGATCTTCGCCGCCATCTGGCTGATCATTGCCTACACCACCCGCTATTCCTCGCTGTCGGCGCTGATCGCGGCGGTTGCCACCCCGATCATTCTCTATGTCATGGGCTACCACGCCATCGCCCTGCTCTTCCTCATCCTGACGGTCGTCGTCTTCATCAAACACCGCGCCAACATCGAGCGCCTCCTGGCCGGCACCGAGGGCAAGATCGGGTCCAAGGGGTGACGGAGGATCAGAAAGGCATCCGCCTTTCTGACAGCCAGCGACTGAGCTGGCTTCGGCTGATCCGCAGTGAGAATGTCGGCCCGGTCACCTTCCGCCATCTGATTGCCCGCTACGGCTCGGCTTCCGACGCTCTGGAAATGCTGCCGGAACTGGTGCGGCGCGGCGGCGGCCGCCGTCCCATCCGGATTGGCAGCCTCGATGAGGCCCGGCGCGAAATGGCGATGGCCGCGCGCATGGGTGCCGTCTTCACCGGTATCGGCGAACCCGACTATCCCCGCTATCTGCGCCACGCCGACAATCCGCCGCCGCTGGTGGCGATCAAGGGCGATGCGGCGGTGTTTCGCCTGCCAGCTGTCGCCATTGTCGGCGCGCGCAATGCCTCGCTCATCGGGATCAAACTCACGCGGATCATTGCACGGGAATTGGGACAGGCGGGCTATGCCGTTGTGTCAGGACTTGCCCGCGGCATCGACAAGGCGGCGCATGAGGCAAGCCTTGACAGCGGCACCGTTGCCGTCATGGCCGGCGGCCTGGACAAGCCCTATCCGCCGGATAATCTCGACCTCTTCGCAGCGATCCCCGCAAGCGGCGGCGCCGTCATCAGCGAAATGCCGTTCGGCTGGGAGCCGCGCGCCCGGGATTTTCCGCGCCGCAACAGAATCATCGCGGCGCTTTCCCTCGGCCTGCTGGTTGTCGAGGCGGCGGAGCGATCCGGCTCGCTGATCAGCGCCCGTTTTGCCGGGGAACTCGGCCGCCTGGTTTTCGCCGTCCCCGGTTCGCCGCTCGACCCGCGCGCAAAGGGCACCAATGCGCTTCTGAAGAACGGCGCCATTCTCGTGACTGAAACCGCCGACATCCTGTCGGCCATCGGACCGCTTGTGGACCGGCCCTCCCTCGACGATACGGCATTTTTCGCGCCGGAATCCGCCTTTCCGTCGATTCCCCCGCCCAACGAGACAGACCGCGACCGGATCGTCACCCTTTTGGGTCCAACGCCCGCCGATGTCGACGAACTCATCAGGACAAGCGGAATTCATCCGGCGGCCATATCGCTTATTCTGCTCGAACTCGATCTGGCCGGCCGGCTGCAGCGTCACTCAGGTGGAAGTGTTTCGCTTCTTTAGAGGGGAGACAATATTTGTCTCTTTTGCCAAAAGATCATTGCTTTCGATGTAAGCGATTTCGATCAGATAGGCCAGCATGTCCAGGTCATTCAACTTGGCCATACTGCGCAATTCTCCCAGCATTTGCTGAATATATCTTATGTTTTCTGTCCGACTGAACTTGTTCTCACCCATGACTTCGTCCTTAAATACGCATTTATACAGAAATAAATAAAGTTATATTATATAGGTCTTTAATCCGGTGGATTTCACAGTTTGCCAGTCCGAACCTCCACAAAAACAATCAAATAGTGATTCGCTTTCTTAAAAAAGGCGGGACTCGCTGCCTTTCTCAATAAAGCGCCTGAGATGTATGGATAATATCATTAATTGCAATATTTCAAATAGCAACTTTAAGTTGCATTTAACGATTTTTCACGCACAGGCCTTGACGTTCCGAGCAAGCCTGTTCATTTCACAAGACCTGTTTCGAAGTGAAAACTGTGCTTTTGTAATGTGACAAGAGCAGGAAAGCCCAATTCAATAATGAACGTTGTCGTCGTCGAATCGCCCGCAAAGGCTAAAACAATCAACAAATATCTGGGTTCAGGCTATACGGTTCTGGCCTCGTTCGGCCATGTCCGTGATCTGCCTGCCAAGGACGGGTCCGTTCGCCCGGACGAAGATTTCGCCATGTCGTGGGAAGTCGACGGGGCATCGGCCAAACGTCTGGGCGATATCGTCAAGGCCCTGAAAGACAGTGACGGCCTCATACTCGCAACCGATCCGGATCGCGAGGGTGAAGCAATCTCCTGGCACGTCCTGGAAGTGCTGCGGCAGAAGAAGGCCATCGGCACCAAGCCGGTCAAGCGCGTGGTGTTCAATGCGATCACCAAGAACGCGGTGCTCGACGCCATGGCCAATCCGCGTGACATCGACATGCCGCTGGTGGATGCCTATCTCGCCCGGCGTGCGCTTGCCTATCTCTTCGGCTTCACCCTGTCGCCGGTGCTCTGGCGCAAACTGCCCGGCGCCCGCTCCGCCGGCCGCGTGCAATCGGTCGCCCTACGGCTCGTCGCCGACCGCGAAGCCGAGATCGAACGCTTTGTGCGTGAGGAATACTGGAACATTGCAGCGCTCTTGAAGACACCGCGCAATGACGGCTTCGAAGCGCGGCTGATTTCCGTCGACGGCAAGAAGCTTGCCAAGCTCGATATCAAGAACGCCGAACAGGCCGGTGCGCTGCGCACCATGCTGGAGGGCGCGAGCTTCAAGGCGGCATCCGTCGAAGCCAAGCCGACCAAGCGCAATCCCGGACCGCCCTTCACCACCTCCACCCTGCAGCAGGCGGCATCCGGCCAGCTCGGCTTCTCGGCCTCGCGCACCATGCAGATCGCCCAGCGGCTGTATGAAGGCATGGACCTTGGCGGCGAGACCGCCGGTCTGATCACCTATATGCGTACGGACGGCGTGCAGATGGCGCCGGAAGCGGTTCAGGCGGCCCGTGAGACGATCAGCAAGGTATTCGGCGAAAAATACGTGCCGGAGAAGCCGCGCTTCTACTCGACCAAGGCAAAGAACGCCCAGGAAGCGCACGAAGCCATCCGCCCGACCGATTTCAACCGCCACCCGAAGGATGTGCGCCAGTTCCTCGATGCCGATCAGGCGCGGCTCTATGAGCTGATCTGGAAGCGCGCCATCGCCAGCCAGATGCAATCGGCCGATATCGAACGGACTGTCGTGGACATCGACGCGCAGAACGGTTCAAGTTTTGCCCAGCTGCGGGCCAATGGTTCCGTGGTGAAGTTCGACGGCTTCCTCGGTGCCTATGTGGATCACCGCGAGGAAGAGGATGTCGACGAGGACGGCGCCCGCCTGCCCGAAATCCGCGCCGGCGAGGCCCTTGCCCGCGAAAAGATCAACGCGACGCAGCACTCGACCGAACCGCCGCCGCGCTATTCCGAAGCCACGCTGATCAAGCGGATGGAAGAGCTCGGCATCGGCCGTCCCTCGACCTATGCGGCGACCCTCGCCACCCTGCGCGACCGCGAATACATCACCATCGAAAAGCGCAAGCTCATTCCCGAAGCCAAGGGCCGCCTGGTCATTGCGTTCCTCGAGAGCTTTTTCCAGCGCTATGTCGAGTATGATTTCACCGCCGATCTGGAGGAAAAGCTCGACGAGAT
>NZ_CABSQF010000086.1:0-6438 GCF_902479695.1 uncultured Phyllobacterium sp.
GTGGTAACGGTGGCGGACACAGACGATAGATGTCAACGTCACCCGCCGACGCGGCTTCGGCGCTGGGCGCGACACACAGACAGGGACATCGTTGTCACCTTGATTTCCCGATTTGGACTATGTTGTTCTGTCTTCCAAAAACCTGGGAGAAGAAGCGTGGGCGACAACAACAGATCCGATGAGATTGACTCTCTGCCCGCTGCTCTCGAACTTATCAACACTGTTGACGATCCGGAGCACAAGGTGGCGTTTCTCAAAGACGTTGTCAGTACGCTGGTGGAGGAAGTATTAGAGCTTCGCAAGAAAGTTGCCGAACTCGGCGGCTAAGACCTTTCCTGCTTCGACCGGCCTCTATGAAAGCTTGTTGGTTTGCACAGCAGACCAACGGCTGGATTGTCTCGCTATCCGGGAAACAGAACTGGTTTTCTTGGGTAAGTGGCGATCCCGGCTGGATTCGAACCAGCGACCGTCGGCTTAGAAGGCCGGTGCTCTATCCAGCTGAGCTACGGGACCAGTTTTGCACCGGCGAACACAGTATCGCCGGGAAATCCGAACAAACTGCAAACAAGGCCAAACGTCAAAGATCAGTGCGTCCAGGGCTGCTTGCGGTCAAAGCGGAAGTTTTCCGAATAGGAGACAACGCGCCGTCTTGTTTCCTTGGGTTCCTGCACCGAATAGGCAATGCCGTTCTTCTGTGCGTAGGCGATTGCCTCTTCCTTCGTTTCGAAGGACAGGCGGATCTGGCTCTTCATGTCGCGCGATGACGTATAGCCCATCAGCGGCTCAACCTTGCGCGGCTGTTCCGGCTCGAATTCCAGCATCCAGCTTTCGGTCTTGGCCTTGCCGGACTGCATGGCTGTTTTTGCGGGGCGGTAAATACGTGCTGCCATTAGAAGAAATCCCTTTGTCTGAAATCCCGATATAGTACAGGCTTCGGTTCAGTACCAGCAGCATCATCGGTTGAAATGGTCGGAGCGGAGAGATTCGAACTCCCGACCCTCTGGTCCCAAACCAGATGCGCTACCAGGCTGCGCTACGCTCCGTATCATGTTCAACGTTGGCTTCCCTAGAGTTTTTGATTCCGGAACGCAATAGCGAAATCAAAGAAAAGCCCGCAAACGGAACAAAAGCTTTGCCACGGCAGGGTATGGAACCGAAAGCCCGGGAAAAGCGCCGGAAATGTTCTGTTGATGTTCCTCCCTGCCCCACAGCCCCATTTGCGAGAGACGAGCTGAAGCATATGATTCGGTGACAAATGGCGTGATTGCACCGTCGGCGTGGACGGGTGCGGGCCTACACTCAACGTCCGAGCTTTTTCACCAAGGTTGCTGCTTTGCGAAGGGGCCGAGTGATTGACCATGACGTACTCGATTGGATGGAACTCAAGCTGTCTTCAAGGACGGCAACGGTTGCAGCTAACCGCGATATCATAGCGGATTGCGCTTCCAGCGCGTTGCGCTCTTTTTCGACCAAAGCGGTTTGAAGGTTGTCCAGTTCGCCTTGCAGCGTTTGTTTTGCCGAGTGCGCCTGCGCCAAATCCTGTCTGGCCGCCACTTCGAGACGTCTCAGCCTTCTGATCTCTCGTCGCAGCGCAATATTATCCAATTGCTCCAGTGACGGATATTCATCGGCTGATTGCGCCGGAACTGATACCGAAGACTGGGACACCATTTCCGACCCGACACGAACTTTTTCCGGCTCAACAATGCTCTCGCTCACCAGCTTCACTTGGTCGAAATTTACTGATGCTGGCAAACACCCTCGAAGGACTGAAAAGAGATATTCCGGATCTCGGGTAAAGCGAGGAAAAGCCAAAAGATAAATTGGAACCCCAGCATTCGTCAGCTTGTCCAAAAGCTGATGGAATCCCACGGCGAGGAGCCGGGCTTGATCCAAAGGATTGAGTGAAAAAACGGTACCTCCAGGTACACTCCCCCATGCGTCCCAGGTTTTACTCTCGTTGGCCATCCATTCTTGGGTACGGTGGAGGTTCTGCAGTTCCAGAATGGTCCTGCTGCTTGCCGCTTCCACAAGATTACGAATCGGAATTATGACGCCATCAAGTTTAATGCTTTTGTTTTCAAGCACCTCATCTGCAAATTGGTACAGCCAAGGAGATTTCACAACATAAGGCAGGTTCTCACCGTCGTGGAGAATAAGATCTTCCAAGCCCGCATTGGCATCTTCAAACAATACTGTTTGACCATCCGCTTTGGTGATATGAGTTTCCAGCCCTAGCGCATCAAGATATCTGACGAGAAGGCTTGTCCCAGCACGCCCGGTGCCAGCTACAAGGAGATGATTTTTCATTGTTCCCTATGATACCGTTACAACAAATCATGGGGACAAAGAGGCCTAGCATGAATCGATCAATCTCCCATAAAACCAGTGGTTTCCGACGTAAGTAAAACTTACGTCAGGGAAAGAATTATCTTCATTCATGGATTCCCCCGAATCCCCATCCAGTAAAACTGATATATTAACCGCAATACAAACTGCAATCACAATTTATTGATGATTAAAGCACAGCCGGAATTCCCGATGTTTTGCGCCCGATTGAAGAATTCAGTATTCATTACTCCGCGCTGCTCGTGCTGATGCTGCCATACAGCAATCAACGTTGCCCGTCCCGACCCCCAATCTCATTTCGCAACTCCCGGAGTGCACCCCGGTTTGGACAAACTCCATCTTGATCACAATGCAGCAAACCAGACGAAGGCCGCCCCCACGGCCAGTGGCGACAAATGGCTTGATTGTAACGTCCGACTTTGGAACACTCCCTGCTGCTCGAACACACCAGCCTCCTTTGACGGGCCGATGAGCCACGTTGAAGATACGTCCTTGATCCGGGTTCAATCCCCCGGGACTGGTTTTGCAGGGAACGCCCGTCGCCAGCCTTATTTCCATGCCGGCGCATATTTCAAACCGTTGGAGTTTCATCATGTCAGCACATATCGAGATCACAGATTCGGCCGCATTCGACCTGGCCCAAAGCATCGCCGATACCCAGAAGGCGAAACTGCGGGAGCAGCAGATGCACCAGATCAGCGATGACGACATGCAGGTCGGTGAAACCTGGTTTGTCTGGGGCATCTTCAGCGCCATCACCGATGATCGCCCGCGGCAGCAGAAACTGCTGGCCGATTATCTCGCCCGGAAAATCCAGCCACGCGGCGACATTGCCAAAATCGTCAGGGATACGCTTGCGCTCGACAGCGAGGGCAACCAGCTGTTCAACGCGATTTCCACCGCCGGCCGGCAGGCCTATCACGAAGACGGCGACCACCATCTGAGCAAGATCGCCGCCATCTTTCTCAATGCCATCAAGAACCATTGACGCTTTCCGCGTCAAAGCAATTCAGATCATGGAAGGCTGGGCGCTCTAAAGATCGAAGGTCGCCTGCCCCTCGTCGAGGGCCGTGACGACGCTGGCGGCCAGCGCGCGGGTGATTTTCGATTTCTTCTCCAGTGCCGCGCGGTCGAGGCGCTCGACAACGCGGCTGGCCGTGGACAGCGACCGCTCGATATGGCTGACCAGAAAGCTGATCACATTGGGATCGACAGCGATCTGCCGGTCGGCAAAGAGCTTGTACATCACCCCGGACAGGAGCATGTCATCCGGCTCGCCGATCTCGACCGTCGTTGCCGCCTTCAGGCGTGAGGCAAGGTCAGGCAGCTGCACCGGCCAGGTGCCCGGCCAGCGGCGCGACGTCATCAGCAGGCTCGATCCGCTCTGGCGCACGCTGTTGATCAGATGGAAAAGCCCGGCTTCATCGATCGGACCATCGCCGATGGCATCGATCAGGAACGGACCGGTCCTGCCCGAGGCATTGCCGATATGCGCGGCATCGATGACGGTTGCCTCCGATTCGGCCTTCCAGACCGCCGCCAGATGCGTCTTGCCCGACCCGGTCGGCCCGGCCAGAATGACCACGGGAGAAATCCAGCCCGGCCAGCGGTCGACAATGTCCACCGCCGCCATGTTGGAGGCGGTGACAATCAGGTCGTCGCGCGAATATCCCGGCGCATGGCCAAGATCGAGCGGCAGTTGTCGCGGTGCATCGGTCATGTCAGGTGAAATACAGTCAATGCCGCCCGGATGTCACCGGATTTCTTTGGACCGCCCGCTTTTGCTGTAATCGCCTGTGTAGAGCGGGGATTGCCGGTAACGGCCGATGACAAAGCGCACGAGAACACCCATGGCCGCAGCCGTCGGCACGGCGATCAGCATGCCGGTAAAGCCCATGAGCGAACCGAAGGCGAACAGCGCGAACATCAGCCAGACCGGATGCAGCCCAACGGAGGATCCCACCAGTTTCGGCTGGAGAATATTGCCCTCGAAGAACTGGCCGATGAAGAACACCACGGCCACGGCACCCACATAGAAATAGTCCGGCCAGAACTGCACCAGCGCCACGCCGATCGCCAGCACCAGCCCGACCAGCGAACCGACATAGGGGATGAAACTGATGAGGCCGGCAAACAGCCCGATCAGCAGCCCGAAATTCAGCCCGACGATCGTCAACCCCACCGCATAGATCATGCCGAGCAGCAGGCACACCGTGCCCTGCCCGCGCACGAAGCCGGCAATGGCTTTATTCATATCACGGGCGATTTCGCGCACCGTCTGCACATGGTCGCGCGGCGTCAGGTTGTCGATGCTCTGCACCATGCGGTCCCAGTCGAGCAGCATGTAGAATGCCACGACGGGGGTGACGACGAACAGCGCCGCGACATCGATGAGCGTCTTGCCCGAGCTCCAGATCGACTGCAGCAGGGTGGACAGGAAACCGGCGCCCTGCTGCAGCAGGGAATCGAGGCTGTTGCGGATGACGGACGCATCGACGCCGATGAAATCCTTCAGCCACTGGGAATCGCGGTTGGCGATCAGTTCCTGCAGCCGGGCGACGTAGCTCGGCAGGCGGGCGATGAAATCGGTCATCTGCGATGCCAGGATCGGCACGAGGATCATCAGCAGCAGCGCAAAGGTCACCAGGAACAGGATCAGGATGACGATGGTTGCCAGAAGGCGCGACATGCCCAGGCGCTCCAGCCGGTCGGCGACGGGATCGAGGAAGTAGGCAAGCACGAGCCCGGCCACGAAGGGCAGCAGGATCGACGAGAAAATGTAGAGGAACAGCGCCAGGAACACCACGGCGCCGGTCCAGAAAAACGCCTGACGCCGCACGGCAGTTGCCAGCGTGTTCACCTGCACATCCACGTGGATGTCACGTTCGGCCGGTGGTGTCGTCTTCGTCTTGCTTACGGTTTTGCTCATAGCCAGCCATGTGTTGTGTCCATGCCACGAGATAGGCAGTGGAGGACGCTGCGGTCAAGAGTGCAACCATCCATACCAGAATCGTCCGCCCCGCGCCGAACGAAAATTGGAAGGTCATATCAGCCAGCGTAAACGCCACCAGCACGATCTGCAGCGCCGTGTTCGCCTTGGACACGAACAGCGGGCGCATTTCCACCGGATTGGCCATCACCGTCGACAGCAGCACTGCACTGATAATGAGGATGTCACGCGAAACAACGATGACAACCAGCCAGACCGGCAGCTCGCTCAAGAACCCGAGAACGACGAACAGCGTGACCAGCAGCAGCTTGTCGGCCATCGGATCGAGATAGGCGCCCAGCTCCGAACGCTGGTCGTAGCGCCGGGCGATATAGCCATCGACACCATCGGAAACGCCGGCGATGACGAAACCGACAAGCGCCGCACCGACGGAACCGGACAGCAGCGCCATGACGATGAACGGCACGAGGATGAAGCGGAAGATGGTGATGTAATTGGGAATTGTCACTCGGCCGGCTTCCTCGCATTTTCTGTTGTTACGCTCTAGATGGACGCAGCAGCGGCATTGCTCAACCCCTTTCCGGCGGCCAAACTGTCGATATCTGGTGTTTTCACCCGGCTTGCGGCACTCAGAGCTTGCAGCGACGGCGGAGTCGTGCCATTTCGCCAGCAACAATCCGGAGCTGACAATGACGATCAAAAATGGCCTCACCTATGCGCAGGCAGGCGTCGATATCGATGCCGGCAATCTGCTTGTCGAAAAGATCAAGCCGATCGTGCGCTCGACACGCCGTCCCGGTGCCGATGGCGAGATTGGCGGCTTTGGCGGCCTGTTCGACCTGAAAGCGGCCGGTTTTACCGATCCGGTCCTCGTTGCCGCCAATGACGGCGTCGGCACCAAGCTGAAGATCGCCATCGATGCGGGCGTGCATGACACGGTCGGCATCGATCTCGTCGCCATGTGCGTCAACGATCTGGTGGTTCAGGGTGCCGAACCGCTGTTCTTCCTCGACTATTTTGCCACCGGCAAGCTCGACCCGGATCAGGGCGCAGCCATTGTCAGCGGCATCGCCGACGGCTGCGTGCGGGCCGGTTCTGCACTGGTCGGCGGTGAAACCGCTGAAATGCCGGGCATGTAC
>NZ_CABSQF010000087.1:0-4533 GCF_902479695.1 uncultured Phyllobacterium sp.
GCAAGGTTGCGGTTCTGGTGCGAGAAGTGGGATTGCTGAGCGAAACCCCGGGGCGGACGGAGGCCGAGAAACGAGTATGGGGGGAAGACAGGCGGCCCGCCATAGTCGGGGCCGAGCGGCAGGGTGATGCCGTAATAATCCCGCCCGTTGATGAACTGGCTGCCGGTGGCAAAGCCCTCGTGATAGATGTCGGCATCAATGCCGTGCCTGGGGGCACCTGCCGCCAGGACATAGGCGATCAGCGCTTCATTCCAGCCGCGGATCGGTACATTGCGGGCGAAGTGATAACGGGGGCTGTGATGCCAGTACAGGACCTTTTCGTCATGCTTGAGGTGTGCAGTCCACTCGACGGCGTGCCAGAGATGGTTGATCCGGTCGCGCAGCGCCGTCTCTTCCGGGGCTGGCGCGGCAAAATACTGCCGCACGCAGATCAGACCCTGCAGCAGGAACGCGGTTTCGACCAGATCGCCGCCGTCATCGCGCATGGAAAAGGGGATGGTGGACCCGTCGCCGCCATGGAAGAAATGCGGAAACACGCCGTGATAGCGTTTGGTCTGTTCCAGCGCCGTCAGCATTGTTCCGATCCGGCCGAGGGCCGCTTGCCGCTCGATCCAGCCGCGCTCGATGGCCACCAGAATGGCCATGAAACCAAACCCGCTCGCCCCTGCGGCAACGAGATCGTTCTTCGGGTCGCCATTTTTACCGGTGCGGTCGCGGGCCAGCCCGCTTCGGGGATGAGCACCGTCCCAGAAATACTGGAAGCTCGCATGCTGGACCCGGTCCAGCAACCCCGCGTCATCATCCGTGACGCCTGTTCTTTCATGCACGAATCTTTGATCCATAAAGGCTGAACATTCCTGCTACAGGGCACAATGACGCTGCATTTGCCGGATTGCATTGGACGATTGTCTGGCTTCTATACCATGTGTAGCGTGCCAAACAGCTTGCCAAGATCGAATCCGATCACGGTCATCAATCTCATGTGAAGGGCCCATAATGCCGAACGATCAATTTGTTTTCCAGCCCGTTTCCCAGCCGGTTTTGCATGTGACCGGTTCGGAAAAGCTGTTTCCCGTGCACCGGATTTATTGTGTCGGGCGAAACTACGCCGATCACGCCATCGAAATGGGTCATGATCCGAACCGCGAGCCACCGTTCTTCTTCCAGAAGAATCCGGATGCGCTGGTCACCGGCAATGGCGATTTTCCCTATCCCAGCGGCTCCAGCGATGTTCACTATGAGATGGAAATGGTCATTGCACTGGGGAAGGGCGGAACCGACATCGCCGTCGACAGCGCACTCGATCACGTTTTCGGCTACGCGGTCGGCCTCGATATGACCCGGCGCGACTTGCAGGGGGAAGCCAAGAAACTGGGGCGTCCGTGGGACGTGGCCAAGGCATTCGAGGCTTCCGCACCCTGTTCCGCTATCGTTCCGGCTGCAAAAGTCGGCCATCCGTCGTCCGGTGCCATCTGGCTCAAGGTGAACGGTCAGGAACGCCAGCGTGGCGATCTCAGGCAGCTGATCTGGAATGTCCCGGAAACCATCGCCTATCTCTCGACATTGTTCACGCTCCAGGCGGGCGACCTGATCTTTTCCGGCACGCCTGCCGGTGTGGGCGCCATCGTCCGCGGCGATGAAATGCATGGCGGCGTCGATGGTATCGGCGAGATTCGGGCGCGGGTTGTCTGATCTCAAGACCCGTTGCGCTGAATTTTGCCAGCGAAGGGAAGTGTTTTCGCGGTGTCAGCAGCGAAAACGTGAAAAATAAATTTTGACGCTGATCTGCGGGGATATCTCGATCAGTTTTATGCGGGTCAGCGTCAAACCGCTCCAAAATGGACCGACAAGCGCTCAAGTTTGACAGTTTTGTGTCTGCGCGTTGATGGTGTTCCGGCTAAACAAATCCGTATAACATTTTTGTTAGAAACGCCCCTGTTGTCTTTGAAATCAAATGGTCTATTGAAGATTCTGATTTCCTCGAACCAGAACTCCAGAGCACCCGTTTATGAACCACCGCATTCTCTTTGGCTCCTATCCGATCCCGCGCTTTGCCGGGATTGCGAGCCATAATTTTGTGGTGTGGACCGACGAGACGGGCAGGCCGCTTTATGAGATCAATGGCGGTGCAGCCAATGCGGACGGCAGTTTCAACTACTGCGCCATTCGCGGCCGGCTGACGGCGGTTGTAACCGACTATTCCAAGCGCGACCTGATCTACTGCCCCGAGTTCTATGTGCGCCCGACATCGCGCACCACACTGCTGCTCGAAGGAAATGATACGGCCATCGCCACAAAATGGCGTGCAGCGGTGGATGTGGCGTCGCGCATCCGCGCATCCGGTCTGGGCTATTCATTCCTGATCCAGAACAGCAACTCGGTGGCAACGGCCATTGCCGAAGGGATGGGGCTTGCTCCGCCATCCGCAGCTGTCGGAAGAGTACGGGCTCCGGGATCGTACCGCCACCTTGCACTGGATCAAGCGGCCTAGCGCAGCAAATCCGACTCCCAGTAGCGCAATTCATCAGAATGCAATAACTAGCACACAATAGTGCACTCGATTTTGGCCCGGCCAAAATCGAGCGTTCCTGTTGTGGCATACTGCCGCCATTATTACATAGCTTATCACGCCTGGCCAAAGTCATGGGGATTTTGGCGCTCTTGGAAAGACGACGCATTGATTTCTGACCCCGCCACGTCTCCGGTTCATAGCAACGAGAAAGCGCTGCAGAGAATTAACGCGCGCTCGCAGCTCAAATTGCCGTGGGGAAAACGGACGAAATCGGCGATGTTCGCCTTCTTCGGCGTCGGCGTGGCTGTCCTCAGCCTGCTGGTCCTGACGCATTTGTCGAGCGAGATTTCGTTCAAGGCCGTCAAGCATTCGATCCATGCGATACCGAATAGCACATTGTTGCTGGCGCTGTTCTTTACCTTTGTCAGTTTTGCCGCGGTCGCGCTCTATGACGTGGTGGCGGTGGAAACCATCGCCCCCAAGCGTGTGCCCTATTATATCTCCGCCATGGCCGGCGGCGCCGGATATGCCATTTCCAACGCACTCGGATTCTCGCTGCTGACCGGCGGCGCGCTGCGTTACCGGGTCTATGCCGCCGAAGGCATCAACGTGGCCGATATCGGCCGGATCATCGGCACGTCATGGCTGGCGATCTGGTTTGCCTTCACCATCATGATTGCCGTTGCGCTGGTGATTGATCCCACGCGCATTCCCTGGATTGTGTCGTTCGGTCCGGTACTCGACCAGGTGATTGGTGCGTCCGTTCTTCTCGCGGTGGCGGTACTGCTCTACTGGCTGTCACGCCGGGAGCGCACGCTGCGTATCGGCCGTGTTTCCGTGCGCCTGCCATCGTCGCAGGGCGCCATGCTGCAGATCATTGCGGGATTGATCGACGTGGCCGCAGCAGCGGCAACCCTCTATGTCCTGATGCCCCACGGGGCCGTGCCCAGTATCGCCGCCTTTGCGCTGATCTATGTGGTGGCCGTGGCCCTCGGCATCATCAGCCATGCGCCGGGCGGTATCGGCGCGTTTGAAGCCACGATGATTGCCGGTCTGGGGATTGGCACAAATCCCGACGCCATTGCTGCGTTGCTGGCGTACCGGGCGATCTATACCCTCATTCCGTTCCTTGTCGCCATCATCGGCTTCGTCATCTCGGAAATACTGCGCCGCCGTCACCTTATTGCCGGGCCGACCATGCTGGCCGTGCGGGTGTTCGAAACGCTGATACCGCCGCTTTCCGCCGGTATCGCCTTTCTCGGCGGCATTGTCCTTCTGATTTCCTCGGTCACGCCGGACTTCACCCGCCGCCTGGAGGTGCTCTCCGATTTCGTGCCGATGCCGTTCCTGGAAATGTCGCATCTCGGTGCGAGCTTCGTCGGTCTGGCGCTGCTCATCGTGGCGCGGGGACTGGCGCGGCGGCTCTGGCGCGCCTGGGTGATGGCCGTTGTTCTCTTCAGCCTTGGAGCGGTCTTCTCCCTGGCAAAGGGGCTCGATTGGGAAGAAGCACTGGCCCTGACCCTGATGGCAGGCGTCCTCCTGCTGTTCGGCGATTCCTTTTACCGCAAGCCGATGGGGGAAAGCTTCAAGCTGACCTGGGGCTGGCTCGCCAGTATCGGCACGACGGCATTCGCGGTGCTGTGGCTCGGCTTCTTCGCCTATCGCCATGTGGAATATGCCAACCAGCTCTGGTGGGAATTTGCCTGGGATGCGCAGGCATCCCGCTTCCTGCGCGGCAGCGTACTGCTGCTGACCCTGCTGGCGGCGATCACCATCAACACCGTGATCAATGGTGTCGGGCGCGGTAAATTGCGTGCGCAACCCATTCCGGAAGAGGTGCCCGATCTGGTGGCGCAGTCGCCGCGCGCCTCCGATGCGCTGGCGCTTCTGGGCGACAAACGGTTTTTGATGGACGGCAAGGGGCGTGGCTTCGTGATGTTCGCCCGCTCCGGTGGCAGCCTGGTATCGATGGGCGAACCGGTTGGCGGGGATGACGGGGTCGTCGGGGGGCTTGCCTGGGC
>NZ_CABSQF010000088.1:0-4399 GCF_902479695.1 uncultured Phyllobacterium sp.
CCCGTAGGTCTGGTGGTAGCGCTTGAGAAAGTCACGGCCGTTCATCAGGGCGCAGCTCATCCCGCCCTCACGGATGTCTCGCTGTCATTGGCGAAGGGCGAGCGCGTTGCGCTGGTTGGCGCCAGCGGTGCGGGAAAATCGACATTGCTGGCCCTGATTGCCGGTGAATTGCAGCCTGTGACGGGCCGTGTCGCCTGTGCCTCTTCGGCACGCCTGACGCAACGGACGGAACTCTTTCAGGATAGTCTGCGCGAGAATCTCAGGCTTGCGGACCCTGACGCCGGGGATGACCGCCTTTGGCAGGTGCTTGTGATAGCCGGGCTGGCAAGCCATGTGGAAAAATTACCGGCCGGGCTCGATACCCGGCTTGGTGAAGGCGGGTTGGGGCTTTCGGGCGGACAGTTGCGCCGTCTTGCATTGGCACGGCTGCTTCTGCGCAACGCAACGCTCTGGCTGCTGGACGAACCGACCGAAGGGCTGGACGGCGAGACAGCGCGGGATGTCCTGCAGCGGCTGCGGCATGAGATGACCGGTCACGCGGTCCTTGTCGCCACACATATACGGCGGGAGGCTGAAATGGCCGACCGACTCCTCATCATGAAACAGGGGCAGATCGTTGCCTCTTTACACCGCGGCGAACCAGAATTCGACGCCGCACTTGCAGCACTGCGGCCGGACTGAGGACGCAGTCTCAATCACTCGGCGTTCGCCCTTCGCGGCGCTGATCAACAGGGGGTCGGGCGTAAGCCCGGCATGAGCAGATGGAACTCGACATCGTAGCGCTTTCGCGCCTGCAATTTGCGATAACCGCGCTTTATCACTTTCTTTTCGTACCATTGACGCTTGGCCTCTCCGTATTGCTTGCAATCATGGAGACAGTCTACGTCATGACCGGCCGCGTCATATGGCGCCAGATGACCAAGTTCTGGGGCACATTGTTCGGTATCAACTTTGCGCTCGGTGTCGCCACCGGCATTGTCATGGAATTCCAGTTCGGCATGAACTGGAGTTATTACAGCCAGTATGTCGGCGATATCTTCGGGGCGCCGCTGGCCATTGAAGGCCTCATGGCATTCTTTCTGGAAGCGACCTTTGTCGGGTTGTTCTTCTTCGGCTGGGATAAGCTGTCCAAAGTGGGACACCTCACGGCAACCTGGCTGGTTGCAATCGGCTCGAACTTCTCCGCCTTGTGGATATTGATCGCCAATGGCTGGATGCAAAATCCGGTGGGGTCAGCGTTCAATCCCCAGACGATGCGCATGGAAGTCACTGACTTCTTTGCAGTTTTGTTCAATCCGGTCGCCCAGGCGAAATTCGTTCACACGGTTTCCGCCGGTTACGTAACGGCTTCCATCTTTGTTCTGGGTGTTTCCGCCTGGTATGTCCTGAAGGGGCGTCACACGGCGCTGGCCAAGCGGTCGATGACGGTGGCGGCATCCTTCGGACTGGCCGCGGCACTTTCCGTCGTCGTGCTTGGCGATGAGAGCGGCTATCTTTCCACCGAACACCAGAAAATGAAACTCGCCTCGATTGAGGCGATGTGGGAGACCGAGCCTGCTCCGGCCGCCTTCACGGCATTCGGGTTTCCCGATCAGCAGAGCCGCGAAACCCATTATGCGGTTCGTATTCCCTGGGTGATGGGGCTCATCGGAACGCGGTCGCTGACCACGGAAATTCCCGGAATCGAGGATCTGGTCAAGCATGCGGAGGTGCGGATCAAACAGGGGCTCCTGGCTTATGACGCGCTGCAACAGATTCGCGCTGCCGGCAGCACCAATGCGATCGCACCGGACGTGCGGGCCAAGTTTGAAGACAACGGGGCCGATCTCGGTTACGCCCTGCTTCTCAAGCGTTATGTCGACGATCCGCGCCAGGCAACCGATGCCCAGATCGAAAAAGCGGCGCTGGATACGGTCCCGCACGTTCCAACACTCTTCTGGTCGTTCCGCATCATGGTCGGTCTCGGCATGTTCTTCATCCTGTTGACCGGGACGTTCTTCGTGCTGTCGGTCCGGCGGCAACTCGATACATATCCGTGGCTGTTGCGCATTGCAGTCCTGGCGATCCCCCTCCCCTGGGTTGCAGCGGAGATGGGATGGATCGTCGCGGAATTCGGCCGCCAGCCCTGGATCATCGAGGGCGTCCTGCCAACGGCGGCAGCCGTTTCCAATCTGGGCGCGACGTCCCTGCTGATCACGATTGCCGGTTTTGTGACGATCTACACAATCCTGTTCGTGATCGAGATGGGCCTGATGCTTCGTGCCATTCGCAAGGGGCCGGAACTGGACAATGAGCCAGAAGCCGTCCTGATTTCCCCCCATATCGTACCGGCGGAGTAAACAATCATGATCCTGCATCAATTTCTCGACTATGACACTTTAAGGTTGATCTGGTGGGTGCTGCTCGGCGTGTTGCTGATCGGATTTGCCGTCACCGACGGCTTTGATCTCGGCATCGGTACATTGTTGCCCTTTGTGGCCCGCACCGACATGGAACGCCGTATCGCCATCAACACGATCGGTCCGATCTGGGAAGGCAATCAGGTCTGGCTCATTCTTGGCGGCGGCGCGATATTTGCCGCCTGGCCACCACTCTATGCGGTCTCCTTCTCCGGTTTTTATCTCGCCATGTTCGTTATCCTGGCGGCACTGATCATCCGGCCTGTCGCGTTCAAATATCGGTCGAAGCGCGAGAGCGCCACCTGGCGGGCTGCCTGGGACTGGGCCCTGTTCGTCGGCGGCTTCGTACCGTCACTCATCTTCGGCGTGGCCTTGGGCAACGTGCTGCAGGGTGTTCCCTTCCGTTTTGACAGCGATCTGCGCATTTTCTATGAAGGGTCGTTCTTTGGGCTGCTGAACCCGTTCGCGCTTCTCTGCGGGCTTCTTTCGGTCGCCATGCTGGTCATGCACGGCAGTGCGTGGCTGCAATTGAAGACGACGGGGATCATCGCCGAGCGCGCCCGCAGATTTGGCGGGATCGCAGCACCGCTCACCGTGCTTCTGTTTGCCGTCGCGGGACTTATCCTTTGGACCGGTTTGGACGGGTATCGCATTTCCAGCGTCGTCGATCCAACGGGGCCATCCAATCCGCTGCTGAAGACTGTGGTGTCGGACAAGAACGCCTGGTTTGCCAATTTCAACACACATGCATGGATGCTGGTTGCCCCCCTCCTCGGCTTCCTGGGCGCCCTTGTTGCCATGCTGGGTTTCCGTCTCAAGCGGGAAATCACCACCATCCTGGCAAGCGCACTGTCGATTTTCGGCATTATCTCGACCGTGGGCCTGTCGATGTTTCCCTTCATCCTGCCATCGTCGCTTGATCCGCGGTCGAGCCTGACAGTCTGGGATGCGTCGTCAAGCCACCTGACCCTGTTCATCATGCTGGTGGTGACGGCCATTTTCGTGCCGCTGATCGTTCTCTACACAAGCTGGGTTTATCACGTGCTGTGGGGGAAAGTGGATGACAAGACAATCACCAACAAGAGCGGTCACGCTTACTAGGACGAAGAAGGAGTAGAAGAATGTGGTATTTTGCCTGGCTGCTCGGATTGCCGTTTGCTGCTGCTTTCGCCGTTCTCAATGCCATGTGGTATGAACTGGTCGAGGACGATGCCAGCCGCAAGGCGGGCGGCAAGAAATAGCAACGGATATCCATTTTTTGGAATTGATTGGCCGGATGGTTTTATCGCCGGCGTGCCGGGCGGCAAATGTGTCTCATTTGCCGCCCGGTATTGGACTGCAGACCAGGGCTTTCCCGGTGTCTCTTGAAAGATTGCAACTAAAAAGTGCGCATCAATATCAACCTATGCGTGTGCTTGCCTATTGATATCTTCCCTTAAACCAGCCATACGATTGAGCGACAAGACCAAGCGTTTGTCAGAAAGCGCGGACTTCAGAGGGGACGAAGGACAGTCTTGCTGGTGGCGCCTCAGCTGCTGGCGGGAACTATTGCGATAGGATAATATTGATTGACTTCATTTCGTCCGGCCCGTTTTGGAAGACGTCCCGCCCTGCCAGAGTCCAGCTCCACCGAACTACCCCCAAATGCACCGCGAAACAATGCAGGCGCCAGCCTGTATCGGAAGCTGTGGATTGCCGTCGGCATGGCAGTGGCCTGTACTGCCATTCTCGCAACGAGCGTTATAGCGCCATCCTATGGGGATTACCGGCTCGCACGACTTAACCTTGATCGGGTTGAACGCTTTCGTCTGGTTCTGGACGCGGCCAATCGCCTGTCGGCGGAACGCGGCCCGTCGAACACGGTCATGGGGAGCGCCGATGCTCTGACACCTGACGTGACCCAGCGGCTTATCCAGTTTCGCGCGGCAAGTGATGCGGCTCTTGCCGCAGCGGCAGCCCCCCAAACACCTGATCCCGGGAGCCCGAACCACCCCACCCCC
>NZ_CABSQF010000089.1:0-4343 GCF_902479695.1 uncultured Phyllobacterium sp.
TCGCTGTCGGGCAGCGGCACGCCCCTGCGCAGCGTCGTGCCCAAGGGCGGCGAAGGCTTTGTCGCTGGACGCAAGGTGCCGGTGATCGGCCGGGTGACCATGGACCTGACGTCGTTCGACATCACCGATCTTCCCGAGGACGCTGTCAAACCCGGCGATCACGTCGAGCTGTTCGGTGGCAACGTCGCCCTGGATGACGCGGCGCGCGCCGCGGGTTCCATCGGCTTCGAACTTTTGACCAGCCTGGGCAACCGCTATCACCGCCGCTACCTCTATTCCGGAAAAGGCGCCTGATGGCCAAGGCAAGAATTCAATTCATCTGCCAGAACTGCGGTGCCGTGCATACGCGCTGGGCCGGCAAGTGCGATTCCTGCGGCGAGTGGAACACGCTGGTCGAGGAAGGCACGGCGGGCGGTATCGGCAGCGGTCCCGGCAAGCTGTCCGGCCGCAAGGGCCGCGCCGTCGCCCTCACCTCGCTGTCCGGCGAGATCGAGGACGCGCCGCGCATCCAGTCGGGCATCGGCGAGCTTGACCGGGTCACCGGCGGCGGTTTCGTGCGCGGCTCGGCCATTCTGGTGGGCGGCGATCCCGGCATCGGCAAATCCACCCTGCTGACCCAGGCAGCGGCCGCGCTGGCGCGGCAGGGCCACAAGGTCATCTATGTCTCGGGCGAAGAAGCGGTGGCGCAGATCCGCCTGCGGGCGCAGCGCCTGCATGCCGCCGACACCGATGTGCTTCTGGCCGCCGAAACCAATGTCGAGGATATCCTCGCCACCATTTCCGATTCCAAGCGGCCCGATCTCATCATCATCGATTCGATCCAGACCCTGTGGACGGACGCCGCCGATTCGGCCCCCGGCACGGTCACGCAGGTGCGCGCCGGGGCTCAGGCGATGATCCGCTTCGCCAAGCAGACCGGCGCCGCCGTGGTCCTGGTCGGTCATGTCACCAAGGACGGCCAGATCGCCGGGCCGCGCGTCGTCGAGCACATGGTGGATGCGGTGCTGTATTTCGAGGGCGAAGGCGGCCACCACTACCGCATCCTGCGCACGGTGAAGAACCGTTTCGGCCCGACCGACGAGATCGGCGTGTTTGAAATGTCCGACCGCGGATTGCGCGAAGTTGCCAACCCGTCGGAGCTTTTTCTCGGCGAACGCAATGACAAATCGCCGGGCGCCGCGGTTTTTGCCGGGATGGAAGGCACCCGGCCGGTGCTTGTGGAAATTCAGGCGCTGGTGGCACCCTCGACGCTCGGCACACCGCGCCGCGCCGTCGTCGGCTGGGACGGCGGCCGCCTTTCGATGATTCTGGCGGTGCTTGAAGCCCATTGCGGCGTGCGGTTCGGCCAGCACGATGTTTACCTGAATGTGGCGGGCGGATACCGGATTTCCGAGCCTGCAGCCGATCTTGCGGTTGCATCTGCACTGGTTTCCTCCATTGCCGGTATTGCCCTTCCGGCCGATTGCGTCTATTTCGGCGAAGTCAGCTTGTCTGGCGCCGTTCGCCCGGTGGCGCATGCGGTGCAGCGGCTGAAGGAAGCAGAGAAGCTTGGGTTCAAGCAGGCTGTTCTTCCCAAGGGAAGCAACGACGTGCCGAAGGGACGCAATGCCCATCTGACCGAGACCGCTTCGCTGCCGGACCTTGTGGCCCGGATTGCAGCGTCCGGCCCCGGTAAAACGAAACGCGACGACTGACGCGGCACAGTCCTCCCGAGAGGGTGTGCAGGTCGGAATTGGATTGGGGATACATGTAAATGCCTATTACGTTGCTTGACGGAATTCTTTTGGGCATCACCCTCGTTTCGGCGATCCTCGCCATGGTGCGCGGCTTTTCGCGCGAAGTGCTGTCCGTCGTGTCATGGGCAGCGGCGGCCGCGGCCGCCTATCTCTTCTACAAGCCGGTCGTCCCCTTCCTCGCGCCCTATATCAGCAATGAGACCATCGCCCAGATCGCGGCAGCCGGTATCGTCTTCATCGTCACGCTGATCATCGTTTCCGTCATCACCATGAAGATTGCCGATTTCATCATCGACAGCCGTATCGGCGCACTCGACCGCACGCTCGGCTTCCTCTTCGGCGCGGCGCGCGGCGTTCTTCTCGTGGTTGTCGCGATGCTGTTCTTCAACTGGCTCGTTACGGACAACCAGCCCGCCTGGGTGGCGCAGGCCAAGTCCAAGCCGATGATCGACTCACTCGGCGCAAAGCTGATCAGCCTTTTGCCGGAAGACCCGGAATCAACCATTCTGAAGCGTTTGAAGCCCGGCTCGAGCCATACTCCGGACGCAACGACGGCACCTGAACCCAAGGAAGACATCCCGCCGGAAGGCGCGACACCGAAGCCTTGACGGGCTGCCGGGTGCGACAAACGGTTAACTTGGCGTTTGCGTGGTAATACCCCACATAGTGTGGCATAATGGAATGACAGATCTTACAGTTGAATCTGCGGCGAAAGGCTTGCGGTAATGACCGACATTTTTCGTGATGAGACCCCTCTCATGTCCCTTGACGACGACACACTGCATGAAGAGTGCGGTGTGTTTGGCATTTTGGGGCACCCCGACGCCGCCACGCTGACGGCGCTGGGTCTGCATGCCCTGCAGCATCGCGGGCAGGAAGCGGCGGGTATCGTCTCCTATGACGGCAAGCAGTTCTGCTCGGAGCGCCGTATGGGTCTTGTCGGCGCCCATTCCCCCACCCCCGCCACGCTGGCGCAGCTGCCCGGCGACCGCGCCATCGGCCATGTGCGCTATTCCACGACAGGCGATGCGGCCCTGCGCAATGTGCAGCCGCTGTTTGCCGAACTGGAAATCGGCGGCATCGCCATTGCCCATAACGGCAATTTCACCAACGGCCTGACCATGCGCCGCAAGCTGATCGCCGACGGCGCGATCTGCCAGTCCAATTCCGATACGGAAGTGGTGCTGCATCTCATCGCCCGTTCGCGCAGCACATCGTCCAGCGACCGCTTCGTCGATGCGATCCGCCAGATGGAAGGCGGCTATGCCATGCTCGCCCTCACCCGCACCAAGCTGATCGCCGCGCGCGATCCGATCGGCATCCGGCCGCTCGTCATGGGTGATCTCGACGGCAAGCCGATCTTTGCCTCCGAAAGCTGCGCGCTCGACATCATCGGCGCGAAGTTCGTGCGTGACATCGAGAACGGCGAAGTCGTCGTCTGCGAAATCCAGAGCGACGGTACAATCAGCATCGAAGCCTTCAAGCCGCAGTCACCGAAGCCGGAACGCATCTGCCTGTTCGAATATGTCTACTTTGCCCGCCCGGATTCCGTTGTCGGCGGCCGCAACGTGTATACGGCCCGCAAGAACATGGGCATCAACCTGGCCAAGGAAGCACCGCTGGACGCCGACGTCGTCGTCCCGGTACCCGATGGCGGCACGCCCGCGGCCATCGGCTTTGCCCAGGCGAGCGGCATTCCATTCGAGCTCGGCATCATCCGCAACCATTATGTCGGCCGTACCTTCATCGAGCCGACCCAGTCGATCCGCGCCTTCGGCGTCAAGCTGAAGCATTCGGCCAACCGTGCCGTGATCGAAGGCAAGCGCGTGGTTCTGGTCGACGATTCCATCGTGCGCGGCACCACGTCGGTCAAGATCGTGCAGATGATCCGCGATGCCGGGGCGCGGGAAGTGCATATCCGCGTCGCCAGCCCGATGATCTATCATCCGGATTTCTACGGCATCGACACGCCGGATGCGGACAAGCTGCTGGCCAACCAGCACGCGACCCTTGCCTCCATGTGCAAATATATCGGCGCGGATTCGCTGGAATTCCTGTCCATCGACGGGCTGTACAAGGCGGTCAGCGGCGCCCCGCGCGATCCGCAGGCGCCGCTGTTCACCGACCACTACTTCACTGGCGATTATCCGACCCGGCTGGTTGACCGGGACGGTATCAGCAATGTGCGTCAGTTCTCGCTTCTCGCAAACAACGGCTAACGGTTGAGTTCCCATTCATGATTTCTGACGGCAGTTTCCGGCTGGACGGCAAGCTTGCGCTTGTCACCGGCGCATCCCGCGGCATCGGTTATTTCCTTGCAAAAGACCTGGCAGCGCGCGGTGCGCATGTGATTGCCGTCGCCCGCACGGTGGGCGGGCTGGAAGAGCTGGACGACGAAATCAAGGCTGCGGGCGGCACGGCGACGCTGGTGCCGCTCGACCTGACCGACATGCCTGCCATCGACCGGCTCGGCGGTTCCATCCATGAGCGCTGGCGCTTCAAACGCCGGGCACGGGCGGCCAGCTGCGCAATGGAAATACCACCGGTCTGGTCGATATAGAGCGGCACCTTCTGCATGTGCTGCGAGCAGGCGACGAGCTTTTCGAA
>NZ_CABSQF010000090.1:0-4269 GCF_902479695.1 uncultured Phyllobacterium sp.
CGCCCGAAGGGCGTCGTGAATGCATTCCCCGACTGCATCGTCTTCTACCTTTCAATAGGCAAAAGAAATCCATCCGCCCAAACGACGCCAAAAAGTCTTGACACTGATTCCCGGAAATGCGATTCTCGATCCTGCTAGAGATATGAGAGAAGCCTTCCAAGACAGAGATGTTTAGGTGGGCTTTTTTCTTGTGCGGTTAATCTCCTGTTTTTCCTACTGTTTCCGATTCCCTGAAGGCTCGATAGAGTTCGTCAAGGTTATCGGCAATATATGCACCGAAACGAGAAGCATTTCTGGCCTTCAACGCCAGTGTAAAGCTCTTTCCCGTATCTTTGATCTCTGCGTTAAGCGATTTATCCTTGGCCGCCCAGGTCTTCGTCCTGGAAGCGCTTGCTTTCGGCGCCGGCCGCTTCACATTGTTCAGGCAATCGAACAGGCGCGCAAACCGGTCATCGCTGTTCTCGACAGCAAAATCCGGAGAGTGAATGAACTCGGCCGCCCTCGCCTGATTTCCCGGCTGTTCCAGAAATTTGGAAAGCTGCCACCAGCGATCCCGCCCCGTTGCCTTGGCCGAGCCGATGGCAAGAACGATAGTCTCTGGAATGTGCGATGAAACCGACTGCATCTTGGAAAACGTCGTCGGATCAAGTGCCAGCGCCGATTTGATGACGGCGTGATCATAGCCAAGATCGCCCAGCCGCTTTGCAAACAGCGTCCGCTCGATAAAGGAGAGGTTTTGCCGCGCCGCGTTTTCCTGACCCTGCGCAATGACGTGATCCTGATCCGCCATCGGCTTGACCACGGCACGCACGAGCTTGCCGAGATGCCGTGCGACCTTAACCCGGCGATGACCGAAAACGATCTGGTAGTGACCCGATACGGAGGGGTGCGGGCGAACGAGAATGGGCGAATCCTGTCCCCTCTCCGCAATGGCAGCCAGCAGCTCCTGAAAAGCCTGATCGTCGTCATCGATGCGATCGGTGACAAACGAACCGTCGATCAGTTCCGGATCAAGTTCCACGACGCTGCCCTTGGCCAGTTCCTCGAACGAGCTCTTGATGGAGCGCGATGCACCCGTCACCACATAGGACAAAGCGTCGTTGCGTTCCGTCTGCGCGGGCGCCGGGTTCATCACGCTGCTGAAAATATCCTTCCGGGCCATCTAATTGCGTCCATTTCCAGTCATGCGGTTGATTTTTCTTGCGAAAATCAATGTTTTTACGGCAGTAAATCGTAGGTTCATGTCATCGGCCCCACGCACGATGCACGAGCGAGGCGATCTCGGCATTAACAGCGTCAAGTGACTCGATCGCCCGCTCATAGGTTGAGCGGGTGAAACTGTTCTTCTCCACTTCGTAGAGCGTCTGTTTGGTCAGGCCGGCATCCGATACCGCCGTGGATTTCAGCATGGCGTTGGCCAATATCTCTTCAGCCAGCATGGATTGCATGAAGCCCACCATCTGGGCCTGCGGAATATCCGTCGGTTCATAGCGGGTAATCAGGTAGCGGAACCAATCGAGTTCCACTTTCGCTCCCGCCTGCTTCACGGTCTTCAGGATACCGCCCAGCATGAGCAGGAACTGCGACATGGACATCAGATCCAGCATCTGCGGGTGCACGGTGATCAAAACCGCCGTGGCAGCCGACATTGCCGTCAGCGTGAGATAGCCGAGTTGCGGCGGGCAATCGACCACAACCACATCGTAGCGGTCATCGACGCTCTCAAGCGCGCTGGCGATGCGGGTAAAGAATTGCCGGCCTTCGCGCGATGCCTTGTCTTGCATCGCCAGCGGGGTATCGTACTCATACTCCTGCAGTTCGAGATTGGCCGGAATGATATCGAGCCCGGGGAAATTGGTCGGCAGGATCACATCGGCAATCGGCTTGCGCTGATCGTCATAGCGGATGGATTCGTATAGCGACAGATTCCGGTCCAGTTCAGGCTGGAAACCGTGCAGGGCGGAAAGGGACGCCTGCGGATCAAGATCGATCGCTAGAACCCGGTGGCCCGTCAACGCCAGATACTGCGCGAGATGCGCCGATGTCGTCGTCTTGCCGGAGCCGCCCTTGAAATTGACGACAGCGATCACCTGCAGCTTGTCGCCGGGCTTGCGGTGCGGCACATATTTTTTAACCTCGGTCCGGCCGTTGCGGTCGAGATAATGGCGCAGCTCCAGCATCTGCTCCGCGGTATAGGAACGCCGCCCGGACGCGGCCTGCGCCGGCACGGGGCCCTTGCCTTCCAGATGCAGCCGCTTGAGATTATTCTGGGTCACACCAAGATAGTGCGCCACTTCCGCCATGGAGAACTGCCGCAATGTCTTCTTGGCATTCGGCGGAAACTTTTCCATCCGAAGCTGGTTCAAGCGGCGTGAAATCTCTGCACCCTGATCAAGGATCTTGTCATCAAACTCAAACTTGGGCAGAGGTAGAGCGAAATTCATCGGAGACAAAACCTCTAATAGCGCTTTTTCAAAGCAAATCTTCTGAGAAGCGCCATTAAGCTCCGATTCGAACAAACCATCAAGAAATTTTAGGTTAACAGAAACTTAACAACAGTTTTGTCATGCAACACATGCGGAGCTTTGAATCCCGATGGATATCCCGCGGCGCTGGGGCATCCTGCATCAAAACATGAGTAACCCGCTGTTTTACCTACAAAAACACTGAGTATTTACTGCAGTAAATACGCCCTTGAACCGGACACCCGACGCAATCGGGGCAATCCATCCTTCAGCCGGGCGCCGTTTCACCATTGGAACCCGCCCAACTTATCCAATGATTTATCAGCAAGCGCGCCCGGAATCATGCGTTTTCAGCGTCGGTCTGGTCATCGGCGGCGAATCGAACGCGATTCCTGCCCTCCGACTTGGCGCGGTAGAGCGCGACGTCCGCCGCCTTGATGAGGTTCGGCCATCCGGCAGAGCCCAAGACGCCGCTGGCGACGCCGAAACTTGCGGTCATATTCAGACAAACACCGTCTGCCAGCCGAATCTCGTGCCGTTGCAGGGCGAGCCGGATGCGGCGAGCGCGCATGACGACGTCGGCAAGCTGGTCACCCGTCGAGAGAATGGCAAACTCCTCGCCGCCGAACCGGGCGATGACATCCGCCGACCGGACCATCGACCGCAGCAAGGCCGATACATCCTTGAGCACATGGTCTCCGGCCTGATGGCCATAGGTATCGTTGACGAGCTTGAAGTAATCGATGTCCAGAAGAATAAGACAGGCCGTCTCCGGCTGCTCATCCTTGTTTGCTGCGCTCTGACCGATCAGGTCGAGCGTGCGTCGGTTGAAGAGACCGGTCAAGCCGTCGGTTTCCGCCTGCTCTTTCAATTTGTCGGTCAAGATAGCCCGCTCATGCAGCTTGCCACGCAAAACCTGCAGCGCATCGAAAAGCCGACGCATTTCCCCGGCATAATGCTGCCTGTCGCCAAGTTTGACCGGCACGTCGTGGGCAAGGCCGATAACCTCTTCGCGCGCCTGCAGGAGCGGTGACAGGACGGACCGGTGCACCATATGAACAAGGCTCGCAAGAATGGCCAGTATCGCCGATGTTATGGCGACAACCATGATCAAGGTGCTTAAGGCACGATCACGCGTGTGCATGAACTCATCGATCTTGACGTTCAGAAACTCGCTGCGCAGGCTCTCCAGCGGTTGAAGCGTTTTGACAAAGCGGTCCGTGAACTGCTCCGCCGACATGGAATATTGCCCGGAGACCCGGCCTTCCGCGACAAGAGCATCGACCATGCCCAGACCCTTGCCGAAAAACACGCGCTCGATTTCCTCGCGCTTGCCGGCAAGACGGGAATCGCTGCGGAAGAGGGCGTCCTGCACGCCAATCAGGCGCCAGAGCTCATTGAGCCGCCCGCGCGTCCGGCTGCTGTCAATCAGGTGCTTGCGTTCCAGGGGATGATGCGTCGCTATAGGTGCCATGATCTGGGACGCGATGCGTCCGCCATATTCCCGGAGATCGCTCAGCATGTGGCCCGTCATCACGGATGCCGCGATGGCATCATCAGACCCGACAAGCTCATTGACATTCCAGGCCACGATCGACTGGAAATCGTCAACCACGGCAAACATGCCTTCAATCGCCTGCTGGACGTCGTTTGTAGTGCGCTGGTCAAATGGCATCGCAGCGACCCGATCGACATCCATTCTGGCGCGTTTGAGATCAACGCCCGTCTGTTCAAGCAGCCGGACGCGCGGGCGGCTCAATGAGCTCTGGCGCCTGATTGGCGTGCAGGACGCCCTCTTCCGCAG
>NZ_CABSQF010000091.1:0-3402 GCF_902479695.1 uncultured Phyllobacterium sp.
GGCATGGATGTCACGGTTCTCCATATCATGCCGACACTGATGGAGCGCCAGCTTGATCCGGCGGCCGGATATCTCCTCGAACAGGCGGTGGAGCAGCGCGGCATCCGCGTGATGACCAAAGCGAGCACCAAGGAGATCATCGGTCAGAACAGGGTGGAAGGCGTTCTGCTTGCCGATGGCACAACATTGCCTGCCGATCTGGTGGTCATGGCGGCGGGTATCCGCCCCAATGCCATGCTCGCGAAGGAAGCCGGGCTTGCAACTAATCGCGGCATCGTTGTCGACGCCGGCATGCGGACCTCCGATCCCGAGATCTTCGCCATCGGTGAGTGCGCGGAGGTGGGCGGACAATGCTACGGGCTGGTCGCGCCTCTCTACGAGATGGCGCGGGTGGTATCAGCACAACTGGCGGATGATGCGGATGCCAAATTCGTGCACAGCGAGACGCCGACCAAGCTGAAGGTCACAGGGATCAACCTGTTTTCCGTCGGCGATCTCGGCGAAGGCGACGACCGGCAGGAGATCGTCCTGCGCGATGCCGCCGCCGGGGTCTACAAGCGGCTGGTGCTCAGGGATGACCGCATCATCGGCACGGTGCTGTACGGCGAGACATCCGATGGCGCCTGGTTCCATGACCTTACCAAGAAGCGAACCGACATTTCGGAGATGCGCGACACATTGATTTTCGGCCAGTCCTATCAGGGAGGGTCCCCGCTGGACCCTATGGCGGCCGTTGCAGCCTTGCCAGATGATGCGGAAATCTGCGGCTGCAACGGCATATGCAAGGGCAAGATCACCGGTGCCATATCGGGCAAGGGGCTGACCTCGCTGGATGATGTGCGCGTCCATACCAAGGCGTCCGCCTCCTGCGGCAGCTGCACCGGTCTGGTGGAACAGCTGCTGGCGCTCACCCTCGGTGATTCCTACAATCCATCGGCGGTAACGCCCATGTGCAGTTGCACCGATCTTGGTCATGACGATGTCCGCCGGCTGATCAAGGCGAAGAAGCTGAAGTCCATTCCGGCCGTGATGCAGGAGCTCGAATGGAAGACATCGTGCGGCTGCGCCAAGTGCCGCCCGGCCTTGAATTATTATCTCGTTGCGGACTGGCCGGATGAATATGCCGACGACTACCAGTCGCGCTTCATCAACGAACGGGTGCATGCCAATATCCAGAAGGATGGAACCTATTCCGTTGTGCCGCGCATGTGGGGCGGCGTCACCAATTCCCGGGAATTGCGGGCAATCGCCGATGTGGTCGACAAATTCGCCATTCCGGCTGTCAAGGTCACCGGCGGCCAGCGCATCGACATGCTGGGCGTCAAGAAGGAAGACCTGCCGGCTGTCTGGGCCGATCTCGGCAAGGCCGGGTTCGTGTCAGGACAGGCCTATGCCAAGGGACTGCGCACGGTAAAAACCTGTGTCGGGACCGACTGGTGCCGCTTCGGCACGCAGGATTCGACCGGGCTTGGCATTCGCATCGAGAAATTCATGTGGGGGTCGTGGACGCCCGCCAAGGTCAAGATGGCGGTATCAGGCTGTCCGCGCAATTGCGCCGAAGCCACCTGCAAGGATGTCGGCATCATCTGTGTCGATTCCGGATACGAAATCCATTTCGCCGGGGCGGCGGGGCTCGATATCAAGGGGACGGAAGTTCTGGGGCTGGTCAAGACCGAGGACGAGGCGCTGGAACATGTGGTGGCGCTGACGCAGATGTACCGCGAACAGGGCCGCTATCTCGAGCGCATCTACAAATGGGCCAAGCGTGTCGGCCTCGATGAAATCCGCCGCCAGATCATGCAGGACGCGGTGAAGCGCCGGACCTATTTCGACCGCTTTGTCTTCAGCCAGACTTTTGCGCAGGTCGATCCGTGGTCTGAGCGGGTTTCCGGCGTCGACAAGCATGAATTCCAGCCGATGGCCAGGATCGGCTACCAGCAGGCAGCGGAGTAGAATGATGAACTGGATTGAGATTGGAACAATCAACGACATTCCGCGCCGGGGGGCCCGATGCGTGAACACACCCAATGGCAGGATTGCCGTTTTCAGGACCATGGAAGACCAGATTTTTGCCATTGACGATCATTGTCCGCACAAGGGCGGGCCGCTCAGTCAGGGCATCGTCCACGGCGCTTCGGTGACTTGTCCCTTGCACAACTGGGTCATTTCGCTGGAGACGGGCAAGGCGCTTGGCGCTGATGAAGGCAGCGTGAAAACCATCGCGATCCGGCTGGACGGTGACCGGATTCTGGCCGCGTTTGAGCTGGCCGCCATGGCCGCAGAGTAGAGCGGCATGGACAATCCGGCGCTTTCTCCCGGTACGGTTCGCACCACCTGCCCCTATTGCGGCGTCGGATGCGGCGTGCTTGCGACACCCGGCAATGAGGGTACGGTTGTCATCGCCGGAGACCCGGAGCATCCCGCCAATTTCGGGCGGCTCTGCTCCAAGGGATCGGCGCTTGGTGAAACGGTTCATCTGGATGGCCGGCTGCTGGAGCCGCGGGTCGAGGGCAAGGCGGCGAGCTGGGACAAGGCTCTCGATCTTGTCGCCAGCCGTTTCAGCGCTGCGATCAGGGAACATGGCCCGGATAGTGTCGCTTTCTACGTTTCGGGCCAGCTTCTGACTGAAGATTATTACGTTGCCAACAAGCTGATGAAAGGTTTCATCGGCTCGGCAAACATCGATACGAATTCACGGCTGTGCATGTCGTCGTCGGTGGCGGGGCATATGCGGGCCTTCGGGTCAGACACCGTTCCGGGAACCTATGAAGATCTGGAGCTTGCCGATCTCATCGTGCTGACCGGCTCCAATCTCGCCTGGTGCCATCCCGTGCTCTATCAGCGGGTTGCAGCGGCCAAGGTCAAGCGCCCGCAGATGCGTATCGTCCTCATCGATCCGCGCCGCACCATGACCGCCGATATCGCCGACATGCATCTGCCGATCCGCGCCGACGGGGATACGGCGCTGTTTGTCGGGCTACTCGGTTGTCTGACCGAACAGGATGCTTTGGATCGCGCCTATATCGAGCGGCACACGACGGGTTTTGCGGCGGCTTTAGCGATTGCCAGTTCCTATGACCTGGAAACAATTTCGCGACAAACAGGGATTGCGCCGGATCAACTGCTCGCCTTCTTCACGCTGTTTGCCCGGACGGAGCGCTGCGTGACGGTGTACAGCCAAGGCGTCAATCAGTCGGCATCGGGTACGGATAAGGTCAATGCCATCATCAATTGCCATCTGGCAGCGGGCCGCATCGGCCGCCCCGGCATGGGGCCGTTCTCGGTCACCGGGCAGCCCAATGCCATGGGCGGGCGCGAGGTGGGCGGGCTTGCCAACATGCTGGCAAGCCATATGCAGATCGAGAATGCCGGGCACCGGCGGCTGGTTCAGGATTTCTGGGC
>NZ_CABSQF010000092.1:0-3383 GCF_902479695.1 uncultured Phyllobacterium sp.
AATCATCCCTGGCGCGCACCGGCGTCCTGTTGATGCTGCTGGGCATGCTGATGTTCGCCCTGAACGATGTGATGGGCAAATGGCTGGTGTCGACCTATTCCGTCGGTCAGGTCGTCTTTGTCCGCAGTGTCGCCGCCCTGATCATTCTTGCGCCATTCCTCTGGTACTCGGGACCGAAGAAAATCCTGCAGGTGGACCGGCCGGTCCTGCAGCTTGCCCGCGTTGCCGCGTCGACGGCGGAGATTTTCGCCTTCTACTTTGCCGTCGTCTATCTGCCGCTGGCCGATGTCATGACCTATTGGCTGGCCGCCCCGATCTATGTCGCCGCGATCTCGCCGCTCGTGCTGAAGGAGCCCGTCGGCTGGCGCCGCTGGAGCGCCATCATCGTCGGTTTCGTCGGCGTCGTCATTGCCCTGGAGCCGTCGTCGCAGGCCCTCACGCCACAGGCCATCATTTCCATTCTGGGCAGCATGACCTTCGCCCTGATGCTGCTGCTCGGCCGTTCGCTGCGCGGCACGCCCGATACGACGCTGGTGTTCTGGCAGATCGTCGGTGCCGGCCTTGCGGGCGCCGCCTCGCTCTATTTCGACTGGAAACCGGTCAGCCCAAGGGATCTGGTTCTGCTCGCCGTGCTCGGTGTTGTCGCCATGCTGGCGCACATGCTCGTCAACCGTGCGCTCAAGATGGCCGATGCGGCAACCGTTGCGCCGCTGCAATACACGCTTCTGTTCTGGGCCATCGTGTTCGGCTGGCTGGTGTTTGGCGACGTGCCGCGCCTGCCCATGCTGATCGGTTCAGGCTTTATCGTGGCGTCGGGCCTGTTCATCTTCTTCCGCGAACAGCAGCTGAAGCGGCAGGGGCGGATGAAGGCGGAACCGGCCGAAACCATCGTTACCGGTTCCGGCGATCCGGTCTGAGGCAGAAAACGCCCCGTCAGGCGTTGACAGGCGCGCCTTTCAGCGATGCGCCGAGAGCGTCGAGCAGCTCTTCCGTGCCACGCTGGCGTTGTCCCGGCTCGTCATAACCGTCGAGAAAGGCGCCCTGCTCGGTGAAGACGAGCTTTGTGCCGGTGCCTTCAGGCTTCAGTTCCATCGTCGCGAGTGAAACGGAAATACGCTTGTCATCGAGATACATGTCATAGCTGTAGATGATGCGCTGGTCAGGGACGATGTCCTGATAGATGGCCTCGAACCTATGCACCGGCCCGCCTTTCGGTCCGCCGCTGTTGGTCTCGCGGCCGCCGATCCGGAAATCCATCTCGAACCGGGCGACGCCCCAATCATCGGGGCCGGCAAACCATTTGCTCTTGGCGGTCTTGTCGCTGAGCGCAAAGAAGACGCGTGCCGGGGCGGCCGCATAGCTGCGCTCGATGGTGAATGTATCGTGTTTGACAGATCTCTTCGTCATGCTTTCGCTCCGGTTATTGATTGCCGTCTTCGGCGAGAAACTCGCCCAGCCGGTCGAGCCGGCGCTCCCATGATTTGCGCCGTTCATCCATCCATTGTTCGGCCGTTCGCATGGCGGTCCATTCGATGTGGCATGTGCGCACGCGGCCGACCTTTTCCGTGCGGATCAGGCCGCTGTTCTCGAGAACCTGCAGATGCTGCACCACGGCGGGCAGGGACATGGTCAGCGGTTTCGCCAATTCACTGACCGAGGCCGGGCCGCGGCTCAGCCGTTCCACCATGATGCGCCGGGACGGGTCCGCCAGCGCCTGAAACATAAGATCGAGTGAGGTTTGTTGGTTAAGCATATGCTTAAGTAATACCGATGGCCGGATTTGTCAACTTGTGCGCCAGGGCTTCCTCGAAGTGATTGACGGCTTTCTCGAATTTGTCGCGGCAGCCCGGGTTGCAGAAGCCGACAACCGCGCCCTTGTAAAGCGTGAGGCTGTCTTCGCTGATCGGATCGCCCGACCAGGGGCAGGTGGTGTTGACCGCGTCGCTGATTTTCAGGTCTGACATGATGTTTTCCCCCTAACCCAGATCGACGCTGATATCGGTGCGTACGGAATTGGCGATAAAGCATTGCTCATGCGCCTCGTGGTGCAGGTGTTCTTCCGTTGCCCGGTCCGGTGCCGCGCCGGCATAGCGGACTTGCGGCTTCAGCACGACCTTGCTGACAAACAGCTTGCCCTGTTCGTTCTTGCCGAGTTCTCCGCTCGCCGCGTCGCGATATTCATCGACGACGAAGCCGCCCTTGGCCGCGCCCGCCAGGAAGAACAGCATGTGGCAGCTGGAAAGCGAGGCGACGAATGCCTCTTCGGGGTCGACATTCTCCGCGACGGAATAGGGCAGCCGGACAATGTGCGGCGATGACGACGCCGGCACCTCAGCGCCGCCGTCGAACTGCCAGACATGGGCACGGCTGTATTTGTTGTCGGTAAATACGGCATCTGGAGCACGGTTCCATAGAACCGTCGCGCTGAAGGAGGTCATGGGCGTTTCCCGAATCTGTTGCTGAATTGATCGAAGCTTGTCAAAGCTTGGCACCATTGTCGATAGGGACTTCGGGGCGCGGCCGAACCCTATTCCGCGATGAACCGGTAACCGACCCCCGGCTCGGTGCGGATGAAGTGCGGATGGTTGGGATCTTCCTCGATCTTGGCGCGCAGCTGTCCGACAAAAACCCTGAGATAATGCAGGTCTTCCACGTGGGCCGCTCCCCAGATCGATGCCAGGAGATGGCGATGGGTGACGACAAGTCCGGGATGCAGGACAAGGTGGACCAGCAGCTGATATTCCTTGCGGGTCAGATGCACGGCTTCGCCCTTGAGCGTCACCACCCGCTTGACCATGTCGACCACGAGGCCGTTGCTTTCAAAGCGCGAGGGAACGCTGGTTCCCGCCACTTTCTGACGCAGCGCCGTGCGCACGCGCGCCAGCAGTTCGCCGATGCCAAAGGGCTTTTCCACGTAGTCATTGGCGCCGAGATCAAGCGCGGCGATCTTTTCGACTTCCCGGTCGCGCGCCGACAGGACGATGATGGGCACTTCGGAAAAGGCGCGCACGGTCTTGATGACCTCCTTGCCGTCCTTGTCGGGAAGGCCAAGGTCGAGAATGACAAGGTCGGGCGCGCTGGTGGCGATCAGCCGTTCCGCATCCGCACCCGTGGCGGCGGAGATGACGTCATAGCCCGATGCCGTCAATGCCGGATGCAGGAAACGCTGGATCTGCGGCTCGTCGTCGACAACCAGAATGCGGTTCTCGTTCATGGTGTCGCATCTCCGCTCTCGGTTGCATCGAAAATAGGAAGCCGGATAATAAAGCGCGTGCCGCGCTTGCGGATGGCCGGGCTTTCCGCCTTGATCGTCCCGCCCATGGCTTCATCGCAGCCACGGCAGATCGACAGGCCGAGCCCGGTTCGCGCCGCCCGGCCGGCGC
>NZ_CABSQF010000093.1:0-2923 GCF_902479695.1 uncultured Phyllobacterium sp.
GTCATGATGAAATCCCCTGGCTTGTCATACGGGGTCGGTGCCCCTGGCAACTGTTCGGGTGTCATCGAAGGACAGGGCCTTGCTCACCATCGGACTTCATGTCCCGCTGTCGAAACGGCCTCCTGCCCATCGGTCCACGTGCTTGTTAAGAGGCACGTGGACCATGCCACTATACATCCCTTCAAACAGACAAGCTTGTCGAACCACGCACGGCGGGATGATTGCTTCAGCCCGGGCGGCTGATGATCGAAATCCAGGCAAAGCCGCGATAGAGCCGCAGCGCTTCGGCGTGCGCGCCCGTTGCGGCTGCGATGTCCTGCGCAACCTCGAACAGGTTGTTGCGCGGCGTGACGTGATACCATTCGAGCCATTTGTAAAGGGCGGCTTTCGCGGCTCCGGGCAAGTCCGTTAGATCGCCGAAATCGACGATATGCAGCTGGCCGCCGGGAGCCAGATGGTTGACCGCTTCGCGCATGACGCTTTCCCACTGCGGGATCATCGACACCGCATAGGAGATGAAAATCCGGTCAAACTGGGCGCGGCCGAACAGGGCGGACGGATCGAATTTCGCCGCATCGGCATAGGCAAGTTCGGTGCGCTCGCCCAGGCCGGCGGCCATCACCTTCTTGCGGGCTGTCGTCAGCATTTCGTTGGAAATGTCGATGCCATAGAGCTTTGTCGTGGGATAGGCGGCTCCGGCCATGACCAGATTGCGCCCGGTGCCGCAGCCGATCTCCAGGATGCTGCCATTGGCCGGCGGCATCAGGCCTGCGATCATCGGATCGCGTCCGAGCAGATAATATTTGCGCGTGGCGTCATAGAAGTGGCGCTGGTGCCGGTAGACGCGATCCATCAGCGGTCCATGTTCGATCTTGGCAAACATCGGTATCAATCCTTGAGCAGATAGAGATGGAAGCCGCCATAGATGGACGATCGGTCGCGGGCATGCAGGTCGAGGGACTGTTCCTCCCGGTAATCCCAGCGCGCAAGCAGGGCGTCATCGATACGGCCCGGCAGGATGGTGGGCTCGGCCGCGGTGCGGAAAATGACGCGCGCGCCGGCAGCCGCCGTGCGGGTGATTTCATGCCAGAGTTCATTCAGCTGCTTGTCATTCATCCAGTCCTGCGCGTCGAGCAGGATGAAGCGGTCGACGGAACCTGCGGGCTTGGCCGCGAGGAACTCCGTCAACGATGCGTTGACGACGCTCATGCGCTCGGCGCGGTCGCGCACGTTCTCGAAATTGTTGCGCGAGAGATAGGGCGGCAGTGGGCCGGTTTCGGCATTGTCGCTGTAACCGCGCCCGAAGGCCTGCCAGGCGAAATAGTTTTCGGACAGCGGGAAGCCGCAGGCGAGTTTTTCCAGGCGGCGGCGCAGCACCAGCGCCATGTTGCCGTCGCCAGCCGTTGCCAGCGCATCATATTGTTGCGGCGGGATGCCGAGGCCGAACAGCGAGGATTTGCGCTTCGTTGCCCAGCGCACCATCCGCTTGTCGAAAAGCGGGGCGAGGGCGCGGTCGAAATAGGCGCGCTGCTCTTCGATCGTCGCGGCCTTGAGGATGTCGCGGGGGTCGATGCCGTAGAGCCTGGCGACGCGGTGGCCCATGCCGATGAACAGCCCGAGCAGGCCATGCCGGTAGAGGTCACGCGAAAAGATGGTGATGCGCCGGCGGCCGGACAGCATCCGCTTTTCCCAATAGGCGCGGCTGGTGCCGTCGAGATGCGGCTGGATGAAGCGTTCGTAGGCGGCAAGGTTCGCCTTGTCGTCCGCCGTTCCGTAGAAGCGGTAGAAGGCATCGTAGTTGGGTAGGCGGGTGACGGCGGCGAGCTTCAGGCGATTGAACGCCACGTGGGCCGTGTTCAGATCGACCGCCTCGACGCTGGCGGGATCGGCGGTCAGGTACGACATGGCATTGCAGCCGCCCGACGCGATGGTAACGATCCGATGGCCGGAATGGATCTGCAACGCCTCCATGTCGACCTCCGGGTCTTCCCATATCTGGGGATAGACGAGGCCCTTGAAGACATGGGCAAACAGCCGTTCGGAAAGTCCGGCTTTTGACAGGAGCCTGTTCTGGCGTACGGCGTTCTGAACTTTTTCATGCCGCGGCGCCGTGGCGCTGTCGGGCTGTTTGGCAAACGGCATCGGATCGAATCCCCTTTGTTGGAAATTCCTCTCCGCCTAACATTTCGATGTAACAAAGCCGTGACGGTTTTGAATCACATCCCCGCCGGATTGATTCAGCTTATGCGGCTAAACCCCTGTGGCATCGGAAAAAAACACGGCGCAAACCTATTTTTCCAGCTCGGTTCGCACCACGACCGACATGCCGGGCGCAAGATACTGCGCCAGGTCCTGGCCGGGATCGACGGAGATGCGCACGGAAATGCGCTGGGCAACCTTGGTGAAATTGCCGGTCGCATTGTCGGGCTTGAGCACGCTGAATTCCGAGCCGGTGGCCGGCGCGAAGCGCTCGACATGGCCGTTCAGGCGCTTGCGGTTCAGTGCGTCCACCGTGAACGTCACGGGCTGGCCGATTCTGATATCGCTGAGCTGGGTTTCCTTGAAGTTGGCGATGATCCAGACATCCGGCGGCACCACCGCCATCAGCTGCGTTCCTGCGGTCACGTACTGCCCGAGTTTCGCACCCACTTCGCCAACCGTACCGTCGCGCGGGGCGAGGACTTTTGTGTTGGTCATGTCGATCTCGGCGAGATTGACGGCTGCCACGGCCCCGCCGACGGCGGCTTCGAGCGAGCCGCGGCTCACCTTGATGGTCTCCAGGTCCTGCTTGGAAACTTCCAGTGCCGCCTGCGCCTGGGTGACCGCCGACTGCGCCTGTTCCAGTGCGGTTTCGGCCTGATCGGAATCGCTCTTCGTCATGACGCCCTTGATGGCGAGCGGTTCGATGCGGGCCCAGTTGGCC
>NZ_CABSQF010000094.1:0-2633 GCF_902479695.1 uncultured Phyllobacterium sp.
GCGGCATCGTCACCGGCATGGACGGGGTGATTGCCGGGACATGGCGTTTTGGTTTGCTGGCCGGTTATGGCTCGACCGCGCTGCATGGGGCGGGTTCATCCGTCTCCGCCGACAGCTATCAGGTTGGCATCTATGGCGGCACGAAGATCGATGCACTGACATTGAGCCTTGGCACGGTGCTGGCGCATCACGAGATCGATACGCGCCGCACGGTCGCCTTCGGCTCGTTGGCCGAGACGGACACCGCCGGTTACAGCGCCAACACGGTGCAGATCTTCGGTGAAGCCGCTTACCGCATCGAGACGCCCTATACGGCGCTCGAACCCTTTGCCGCGGCAGCCTATACCCATCTGAAGACAGCAGGCTTCAGCGAAACCGGCGGCATCGCCGCCCTGTCGGCGCCATCATCCACCACGGACCTGACGACGACGACGCTGGGACTTCGTGCATCGCGTGCCTTCACCCTCGGCAATGCCACAAGCCTGACGGCACGCGGCATGGTGGGCTGGCGGCATGCCTACGGCGATGTCACGCCGCAGGCGCAGTTCGCCTTTGCCAGCGGCGGCGAAAGTTTCGATGTCAGCGGCCTGCCCATTGCCGCCGATGCGGCGCTGGTGGAGGCCGGTCTCGCCTTCGATATCGGCAAGGCCACGACGCTGGGCCTCACCTATACCGGCCAGTTCTCCTCCGGCGTCAACGACAACTCCGTCAAAGCCGATCTGACGGTAAGGTTTTGAGGGTAAATCCAATGACATCACAATCGCGACAGCGGGATATTCAACCATGGCAAGGAATTACCGTGGTTGAAAACCTCTTGAATGCTCAGGAGCAGCAAGCCATCTACAGGTTTCTTTCGACCGGAGGATGGGGGTACGGATGGCGATCGCATAGCGGTGAAGGCGCGCAATCCTTCTGGCACAAGCATTTTGCCGGAGCACTCGGCGATACAATTGAACAAAACGCTCGGCAAAAGGGATCGAGCAACGCTTGCGAAGTTGAACTTGCCGCCAAAGCTCCCCTCCTTCATGTGTTCTGGGAACAGCTTGCTCGAACCGCACTGAAAGGACATATTCTCCAGCGTTGCTATGCCAATGGCCTTCCCTATGGCAGCGATGGTGCAACCCACACGGATTCACTGGAGCCCGGGGCCTGTACAGCGGTCTACTATCCGCACGAAGTCTGGGATTCGGACTGGGGTGGTGAAACGATCCTGTTCAATCAGGACAAGGACGATATTCTTGCGGCCATCTATCCGAAACCCAACAGGCTTTTGCTTTTTCCGGGCTTTGTTCATCACGTTGCCCGCGGCGTCACCCGCGTTTGCCCGACCATGCGCATCACGCTGATGTTCAAGACTCGGGTTGAGCTGGAATGACGATGCAGAGGCCGATTGGTGCAACGGACGTCGCACGTGCGCTTCAAACCTCAGATTGTGGCACCTCTACCCTTGACTTTTTGCCGAGTGTTGGTACATGTCCGCCTGAATTTCCGCTTATAGCCACGTTGTTGGACTGAACGGCGGTCCTCTTCTAATAAAGACAGGTAAACTGAAAATGGCTAAGGCTGCAAATATCAAGATCAAGCTTCTGTCGACCGCTGACACCGGTTTCTTCTACGTTACGAGCAAGAACAGCCGTACGAAGACAGAGAAGTTCTCTTTCCGCAAGTACGACCCGGTCGTACGCAAGCACGTTGAATTCAAGGAAACCAAGATCAAGTAATCCTGGATTTTCCCGCATGTTCAAGATGCCGCCTTCGGGCGGCATTTTTGTTTGTGGGGATTGGCAATCCGATTCGGGCGGCCTCATGCCGCCTCGGAGACAACCTTGTTGCGGCCCGATGCCTTGGCGCCATACAGCGCCTCGTCGGCACGCTTGAGCATGTTCTGCACGCTGTCATCCTTCGACTGCACGCTGGCAATGCCGATGCTGATGGTCACCGGCACGCCGGTGGCGCCGTCATCGACGAAAAATGGCGTCGAGGCCACTTCACGCCGGATGCGCTCGGCGACAATGGCCGCCATCGTCAGGTCCGTATCGGGCATGACGATGAAGAATTCTTCCCCGCCATAGCGGCTGGCGAGGTCGCTGCCGCGCACGTTGCGGCGCAGGCGCTGGGCGAATTCGCGCAGCACCTCATCCCCGCCATCATGGCCATAGGTGTCGTTGATCAGCTTGAAGCGGTCGATGTCCGTCATCAGGATCGACAGCGGGCGGCGGCGGTCCACGGCGCGCTTGAACAGGGTTGCCAGGTGCGTTTCCAGATACAGCCGGTTGTGCAGGCCCGTCAGGCTGTCGGTAACCGCCATCTCGTAGGTCTTGACGACACTGGCGCGCAGGCCGTCATGATAGGCCTTGCGGCGCAGCTGCGTGCGCAGGCGCGCCAGCAATTCGTTGGAATTGAGCGGCCGTACCACATAATCGTTGACGCCAAGCTCCAGCGCGCGGCGAACCTTCGGTTCCTCGCCCTGATCGGCGACGAATATGATCGGCATCGACCGTGTGTTGTCGAGCGAGCGCAACTGCGCGCAAATGCGCAGCGGATCGTAATCGGCAAAGCTCGATGCGATGATCAGGCAGTCGTGATTGCCCTGAATGGCGTCGAAAAAACCCGTCTGCGGATCGGTCTGCACG